>NZ_CANCWQ010000042.1:0-8727 GCF_947381555.1 Limosilactobacillus pulli | reverse complement strand
ATTCCATGTTTATTTAAGTAAGCATTTCATACAGAGAAGGATTTTCAAAAGTACACAAAATTATTGACACTCTCCAATGCGATCTGGTATAGCATCGTGCAAACCGCAAAACTAAATCATTTGGATGTCTTTAAATATTTAGAGACCCTGCTTAGCGCCTTTACAAAACGCGAAACGCCAGAAATAGAGGCTTATTTGCCATGGGCTCGTGAAATTCAAGAAAGCTGCAAAGCCTAATTGATAAATGAACAGCGGTCGACCACGCAGAAATGCGCCGGTCGACCGCTGCTTTTTTATTCTTTAATTTTTGAAATTGCCTACTGCTTGGCAGGCAACACGGTTCAATATGGTGTGCTTACTTTGAATTTAAAATGCTTGTATGTTCGGTAGTAGTTGCTATCCGGCATGTTTTTGTTTTTAGAAAAAATTACTATATGCATGGTTTGATATTTATAGAGAAATGCTTTTTTACAAATTTTAAATGCATATAGTTTAACCTTTTACTCATTTTGAAAATTTATTAAAAATAAAAAAGGTGAGACGGGGCAAGAATGTCTCATTTCACCTGGGATTTCAAGGGAACCAAGTCTCGTCGCCGCGAACGAGTAAATGATAAAAGTCAAACTTGGTAATCTATGTCGGGCAACGGCATCTTTGCTATGTCACCACAAAAATGGGAATTTAGCGGCTTAAACTGCGTTGATGCGTTGAGGTGGGGTGCTTCATAACTCAGAAGTTACGAACCCCATTTTATAGGCATATATACACATGAGATAGAAATAAAATAAATTCTTTGATAAGAAGGAACCATTGAACCCTAACTCTATGAATCATATAGCTTCTATACCTTTAAGCTTAATGTTTGTCGATTATTAAGTCAATGCTTTTCTTAACATTTGTGCCAATCACTTAAAAAATTTTTGCAATCTTTAACAATTCATAACTCCTGAGAAATGGAATCGCTCAGCAGTTGGTAAAAATAATTGAAATAGGATTGTTGGAAAAATTGATCGTGATAAACTTGTCTAAAAGAAATCGATAAACTAAAGCGAGGAAAGGCAATGAGTTTAATTTATGTTACCAGAGCAACTCAGAATGATATTCCAGTAGTTGCAGCAATTTTTGATCAAGCCAAGGCATTTTTAAAGGCAGCCGGCAGTCCACAGTGGCAGGCAGGCTATCCTAATGCCGATACGGTTGCCCAAGATTTGGCCAGTCAATCATCATGGGTGCTTAAAGTTGATGGCAAGGTTGCCGGCTATGCAGCAGCCGTAATTGGTGATGATCCAAACTATCAGAAAATCGATGGTGCCTGGCAAAATAATGATGCTCCATATGCTGCTATTCATCGCTTCGCACTGAGTCAAGACTATCGCGGCCAGCATTTGGCAAAATACTTTATGAGTGACTTGATTTCGATTTTAAACGAGCAGGGAATTCATAATTTCCGTGTCGATACGCATGATCTGAATCAAGCAATGCAGCACGTTGCCACCAGCAATGGTTTTATTAGACGCGGTCACATCAACATTTTGGATGAGCCCAATGATCCATTGCGCTGGGCGTTTGAATTAAATCTATAATGAAAGGCTCTGCAGCTGGTAGTTGTAGGGCTTTTTTGTTGCCTGACAAATTAAATGGCGCTAAAAAAGAATTATCTATCAAAAAATCCTCGCACCAGCAATTGGAACGAGGATTGATGTTACTTGTCATATTTATCAAGATTGAATTTCTTGATAGCATAGATCAGCTCATTGGCATAGTTGGGATCGGTGGCATAGCCGTCTTTTTGCAGTGCCCAGGCGGCTTCTTGGTAATTTTTGGCATTTAAGATATCCTTAAATACGTTTGGCTTGGCCTTGGTTCCATGAGCGAGCAGTTCAGCATGGGCCTTTAGCGAAGCATCCCAGCTGTCATATACGGCAAAATATTGTTTGACCTCGACCGTTTTGCCATTGATGTTTTCCTTAGTGTACATGCGCACGCGATTCTTTTTGGAAGTTGCCTTAATCCCAAATAAATTATTGTACTTGTAAGCTAATTTACTGCGACCCCAGTTTGATTCCGTGCCAGCTTGGGCGATGATGATACTGGCAGGGATGTGGTATTTCTTTTGTTCTTTTTGAGCAATTGGCGCAATGGTTTTAATGAACTGCTTAACCGTGATCTTAGATGGATGAGTCTCTCGCTGCGGCTTGGCAGACTGACTGGATGAATTGTGGAAGTAAATTCCCAATCCGATTGCTAGGGCGATTACAATTGCGGCAATTCCTGTCCACAGCCATTTTTTAGATTTAATGTTCATATTTCCCCCTGATTTAGAATGTATATTTTTTTAGAAAAATTCAGTAAAGCTTTAAATGTGATTATAAATATTTTTTACTGTTGATCATAGTAAAAAGGTAAATCTCCATAAAATAACCAAAAAGAGTTCATATTTGCATATCTGATAAGTTGATCAGGAGGTACGTTGTTAATGTCAAATTTTTCATGTATTCAATCGATAAATCGTTAAAAATTTTTACTTTCTATCAGTAGGTTGTTCAGTATCTTTGTTGCTGTTATTAAAAAAACACAAATCAAGTTTTTGTTTGATTTTACAAAAGCTGAGAAAGCCCTTAATTTATTCTGGAAATTTTTCAATAGATAACATAAACTAATATCTGTGTATATGCTTTGTTACTTAAACAGTGTAAATGATTATATTTTTCTTAACATATTAACTTATAATACGGGTAAAACTTTTCTTCTCGACTGCTATGAATAGATGTCGATTTATGAATCATGATTTAGCGATCATTCTTATTTTTTAAAATTAATAAGCATTCATTGGCCAAATGACATTTTTGCGGACAATGTTTAATACATAAAGGAAGATTAACGTGCAAACAAAAAATGTTCGAAACAAATCAAAAGTTGATGAAACCGAACGCGTAAAACTATATAAGACGCATCGAGGCTGGTGTAGCTCATTGTCACGCTTTTGGACTTTTTTGAAAGCGGCTTCGGTTGATGAGGATGATGAAACCTCATATGAAGATTATCTCAAGGCAATCGCCACCATCGGAACCATTGCCGGGGCCACTATGCTGATGCCTACAACTGCAATGGCCGACAGCACGCAACTGCAGAAAACAATGGATTCGCGCCGCTCAATGGCAATTGGTCTTTCATCGAATTCTCAAAGCGAATCAACAAGTGGCTCGACCGATAATTCAAAAAGCTTGGATTCGACGGACAGTACGACTCAATCAGAAACGTTCAATAGTACTGACAGCCGCTCAGCTGAAAGCTCATCAGCCAACTCAAATGAGGCTTCAACCAGCTCAACTAGCAGTGAAGACAGTCAAAGTTCAATAGCTGATTCTAAACAATCATCCGAAAACAGCCAAACGGCATCAACTGCTTCAACAACTGCCAGTGAAGATACTGTAAGCAGTTCAACAACGACTTCAAATAGTTCATCAGCTCACGACTCACAGTCAAATACCGCACCAGACTATGGTCAACAAACTAACAGTCAAGCTACCAACACGCTAACGGCAGCCAGTGTCGATCCTCAGGCAGCGGCTGCCAATTACCTGCAGGATATTTTAGGTCAGCTGTGGGCAAAGCAGTCTAATCAAGTGATCCATTCAAATACGATTTTGGATGATGAGTATTTGAACAACGAAAACTCATACACGTTTGATTGGAGCCATATATATAACGACAGTTTGAGTGAACTGTTTGATGGAATGCTTGATGGTATTTTTAATCATGATTGGGGATCATTTTGTAACTTTATCCAAAATTATCATGGCAACGGTACGCTTGATCTGGCATCGATTTTTGGGACGTTTTCCAATCACCTTAAGATCAACGCAGATTATCGTGGTAATCTGGCAACTGGCGATTATCAAGGCGGCAGTAGTTTTGGAACGCAGGATCGTATCAATGGGAATCTCACGATTGGCGATGTTGACTATATCCAAAAGATTAGTGGTCAAATCGGCAGCAATGCCTTTTCTGATCCTGACTATAACCGCATTGTTTTTGGTAATGACGTCAATGCTGAAATTGGACGAGACGGTAACCTATACATAAACGGTAATCGCATGGATCATGTACATATTGGTTACAATGCTGACGTTTTTAAAGATAAAGCCGACAGCAATTATATTGATTTTGAACAGATCTTTAATATTCTGAACGGCAATGCTCAATCGTTAAGTCAACAAGGCACCACGCCTGGTGTTCGCCAAGGCTACTACAATAATCCAGAGTATGGTGCTCAGCCTAATAATTCGGACTACATGATTGATGTTTCAAAAGCACAACCGGATGCAAACAATCGAATCTATGTCAATGTTCCATATGAATATTTGACGGGCTCAAGAACCACAACGATTAGGGGATTGACTGAATCAAATTATGGTCCAGTTGTCGTTATTAACGTTACGGGCATTCCAGAAGGTCAGACTATCGATATTTCCCGTCAGCTTCGGCTACAATACGATGATTGGCGTAGCTTGTTTAACAGGGACTGGAACAGCTTTAGCAGCAGTGATGTCTGGAGATCAGAGCCTAACCACTTGCTGTGGAACTTTGGTACTACCAGCGATACGATTAGGTTTGATAGTACCTTTGCCGGTAGCGTGCTGGCACCCAATGCACATATAATTACCAGCTCTGACTTTGCAGGAAACATTGCAGCCGACACGATTGAGAACAATGGTACGTTTAGACGCTGGGACTTGAATGGCCAGCTGGTCTCAACTCCAGAAATGCGTTCGCTGAGCACCAGCATGAGTACGTCGATTAAGGCTAGTACGTCAGAATCGATATATAATTCCGCGAGTGACGGTATCTCAGTATCTAATTCAGAGGTTAAGAGCCAGTCTGAGGCTGCATCTGCTTCAACCAGCGAAATTACGTCAACGAGTAACTCGGCTTCGACTAGTACAAGTAAGGTTGAGTCGACGAGTAGCTCAACTTCGGCATCGACATCAAGGGATGAATCTATTTCAGCCAGCGAATCAGAGTCCACATCCGAATCAGAAAGTGCTTCAACAAGTGAAAGTGAATCAGCTAGTGAATCGACTTCGACGAGTGAATCTGAGTCTGTCAGTGAATCCGAGTCCGAATCAGAATCAGCCAGCGAAAGTGAATCTGAATCGGCATCTCAGTCAGTAAGTAAAGAAGCTTCAGAAAACAACTCGACGTCGAAATCAATTGCTGATAGTGAAAGTACTTCTGCAAGTCAGTCAACCTCGCGGAGCGTTGCTGAAAGTGAATCAACGTCTAAATCTCTTGCAGATAGTGAAAGCGTATCTCGTTCAGAGAGTGAACTTGCATCAAAGGACCCAGAAGCTAGCTTAAGTTTGCAAGACCGGGATGCATCAATTTCTGCAAGCAAGGAAGACTCACAACTTGCTTCACAAAGTGAGAGTGCGTCTACTAGTGCTAGTCAATCTGAAGCAGAAGAAGAGTCTCTTTCAAAGAGTGCTTCAGAATCTGTTTCAAAAGAAGAAGCAAGCGAATCTGCTTCACTTTCAACTAGTGTTGCTCAATCAGCATCAGCTTCAGCTGAAAAGTCTGCATCTATTGCTGCTTCTGTTAGTGCTTCACAGAGTACGAGCAAGTACCGTGCAGAAAACTACTCATTGAGTACTGCTGACTCCATGAGTACCCTGGCTAGCCAAGTTGCAGCAAGCAAGGGCTTTTTGATCTATGACATGAAGATAACCACCATTAATAATGGTCCCTATGCTCCTCAGACTTTGTCAAACTTAAAAGGTTACCTAAACCTGAGCACTGGTGTCATTACTTGGGAAGTTACTTACATGCCAAAGTCTACTAATGGTTCCTCTTACTTTGGTTTCTTTGTAAACAGTATGTCAGGGCTTGAGGGGGCAGATACGATCACTGTCTACTCAAATGCCTCAGGTGCCGTTGTTGCTGCTTACGATGCTGCAGGGACTAATAATACGATTATTAATATCAATAATTTGTATAATGGCACCCAGCGTGATGGAAATGGTAAAATCCAAAAAACTGCTCTGGGTTTTAATGTTAATGCTAGCCAAGTAAATGATAAGAAATACGCAAATAAGCGTTATTGGGGGGATGCTTTTTCTACTACCAATAAAATTGATACTTCTCAAGGGTTAACAGTTACTTTTACCACTAAGATTCCATCAGAAAATCTTGTTGACTTTGCATCAGTTGTTAATAACGTTCTTGTTGAAGTTCAAGCAGATGAAAGTGCAACGACTAAGAATGTAAAAGCAACTGTTAGTGAAAGTAACACTAACAAGGCAAACCTTGGTGGTATTATGGCTGGCGCAGCTGTTAAGGGCGCATACAACAGTAATGCCTTCAGTGAATCAGCCAGTCAAGTAACTTCTCAATCTATCAGTGAATCTGTCTCAGAATCAGCAAGTGAGTCTGAGTCAATTGAAAAGAGCAAGTCGGCTTCAACAAGCAAGAGTATTGTTGACAGCAACAGTGACAGTAAGTCCAAGTCAATTGAGGAAAGCTCTGCAAATTCTGCCTCAAATAGCGAATCTGCATCTAAGTCTGCCGAAGAATCAGCATCAATTAGTGCCTTTGACAGTGCAAGCAGATCTCTGTCCAGAAGTGAATCTCAGTCTAAGCGTGACTCCGTATCAGCCTCAATTTCAAGTAGCAAGTCTGCATCTCAGTCAGCAAGTGAATCAGTTTCTGAGTCTGAGAGTGCAAGTGCAAGTAAGTCAGTCAGCGAGAGCAATTCTGTTAGTGCTAGTGAATCTGCATCAATAAGTAAGAGTATTTTTGACTCGCAAAGCGCTAGTGAAGCAGACAGCATTTCAAATAGTCTTGCGTCAGAATCAGATAGCGAGAAAAAAGAAAGTGCGTCAAAATCTGTTGCAGAAAGTCAGAGTGAAGCTGCTTCAAAGAGTATTAGCGAATCTATCAAAGAATCTGAATCGGTTTCTCAATCAGAAGAGATTTCAAAGTCAACTAGCACGAGTTTGTCGGAATTGAATAGTAAGAGCTTAAGTGAATCAGCATCCACTTCAAAGTCCACAAGTGAGTCCGTTTCAAAATCAGCTAGTGAAAGTACTTCCGCATCTAAGAGCACTTCGCTATCATTAAGCACTAGTGTCTCTGAATCAGCAGCTTCACGGAGTAAGAGTTTAAGTGAATCTGCAAACACTTCAAAGAGCTTATCAGAATCATTAAGTAAAGTGAGATCTGAGAGTGTATCAGAAAGTCTATCTAAGAGCTTGTCGGAATACAATTCAGAGATTCTTTCAATTAGCGAAGAAAAGTCTAAAATCAAATCTGAATATGCTTCTGACTCAGAAAAAGTTTCTGAACGGATTAGTACTATCGAATCGAATAGTCTTTCTACAGCTATTTCAAACAGTACGATTACGGAATCGGATGCCGACTCTATTCTTTCTAACTGGGATAGTCAGTCAAAATCTGTCTCCGCAAGTAAGAGCGCAAGCAAGGCTGCAAGTGAGTCAGCAAGCACGGCTGCAAGTGAGTCTGTAAGTAGATCCGAATCCGAGAGTATTTTAACTAGCGAGTCCGAAAGTACTTCGACTAGTGAATCAGAATCAACCAGCGAGTCCGAGAGAGAATCCGAGTCTGTTAGTGAATCTAAAAGCACATCAGAGAGTGAATCGGAATCAATTAGCGAGTCAGAAAGCGAATCCGAGTCAGCTAGTGAATCTGAAAGCACTTCAGAGAGTGAATCGGAATCAATTAGCGAGTCAGAAAGCGAATCCGAGTCTGCTAGTGAATCTGAAAGTACCTCAGAGAGTGAATCGGAATCAATTAGCGAGTCAGAAAGAGAATCCGAGTCTGCTAGCGAATCTGAAAGCGCCTCAGAGAGTGAATCGGAATCCGAAAGCGCCTCAGAGAGTGAATCGGAATCAACCAGCGAAAGTGAATCTGAATCGACATCTGAATCAGAAAGTGAATCAGAATCAGCCAGCGAAAGTGAATCCGAATCAACATCCGAGTCAGAAAGTGAATCAACTTCGACGAGTGAATCTGAGTCTGTCAGTGAATCCGAGTCCGAATCAGAATCAGTCAGCGAAAGTGAATCTGAATCGGCATCCGAGTCAGAAAGTGAATCAACTTCGACGAGTGAATCTGAGTCTGTCAGTGAATCCGAGTCCGAATCAGAATCAGTCAGCGAAAGTGAATCTGAATCGGCATCCGAGTCAGAAAGTGAATCAACTTCGACGAGTGAATCTGAGTCTGTCAGTGAATCCGAGTCCGAATCAGAATCAGCCAGCGAAAGTGAATCCGAATCAACATCTGAGTCAGAAAGTGAATCAGCCAGTGAATCCGAGTCCGAATCAGAATCAGCCAGCGAAAGTGAATCCGAATCGACATCTGAGTCAGCAAGTGAATCATTGAGTGCAAGTGAATCGACTTCGACAAGTGAATCAGAATCAGCCAGTGAATCCGAGTCCGAATCAGAATCAGCCAGCGAAAGTGAATCTGAATCGGCATCCGAGTCAGAAAGTGAATCAACTTCGACGAGTGAATCTGAGTCTGTCAGTGAATCCGAGTCCGAATCAGAATCAGCCAGCGAAAGTAAATCTGAATCGGCATCTGAGTCAGCAAGTGAATCAGAAAGTGAATCTGAGTCCGAATCAGAATCAGTCAGCGAAAGTGAATCTGAATCGGCATCTGAGTCAGCAAGTGAATCAGAAAGTGAATCCGAGTCGGAATCAGCCAGCG
>NZ_CANCWQ010000041.1:0-9355 GCF_947381555.1 Limosilactobacillus pulli | reverse complement strand
ATCAAACTCTCATATAAAATATAAGAACTTGAAAAGCTCAAATTTAAATTAAGCGAATTGACTTCGCAAATGTTTTTTGCATCAATCGTAATAATTGATGACCCTGCACATTTGTGTTCGTCGAAACTGTATTCAGTTTTCAAAGGTCTACCAAGTTGCGATTTTAAATAAGCAACTTTATCAGTTTAACAAATTGTCAACTACCTGTCAAGAACTTTTTTAATCAATTTTTCTTGGTAATTTGGCGAAAATCCGTTGATCTCAAGTGATCAGCAACTCATCGCCGCGACAACGTTATCTAATATACCGAGATCGCAAGCAAATGTCAACGACAAAAAACAAACTTTTTTGATTTATTTAAGAAACATGAACATTGATTAAGTAAATCGTTTGTTTAGTAACGGAAATGTTGAACTTTTTGGCAGTAGTTAAGAATAAATCATCGTTTTTTCAAATAGAGACGTCTTGAAAAATAAAAATCAGACATCCAAATTTTTAAGATAGCTGCTTAATCAATCAGCTTATTTTCAATTAAAACAGAAAAACTGCCTTGTCTAAACAAAGCAGTCAATCCGAACTCTTAATTCAAAAAATCAGCCATAATCTGCTGCATCGCCAGATTGTCATTCGGCAGGCCAATCGTTACCCGCAGCCAGTCAGCAGCAAATCCGGTGCGAATCTGATACCCGTTTTCCAAGAAGCGTTCAGCTAGCTGATCAGCATCCGGCACCTTAAAGTAGATGAAATTAGCTTGACTGGGATAATAGAAAATATGGTGCTGCTTTAAAAATTTCTCCCATTTATCACGCTCTTTTGCATTTTTAGCCGCTACCTGCTCGACAAACTCTTGATCAGCAAAAGCAGCCAAAGCCGCCACCTGTGATAGAGTATTCAGGTTGTATGGCAGGCGCACCGTCTGCAGATAACGTACCCGCTGATCATCAGCAATGATATAGCCAACCCGATAGCCGGCCAGCCCATAGATCTTTGAGAAAGTTCTTAAAACAGCCACGTTGTCAAATTCTTCAAGCAGCGACAATGCCGAGGCTGGTTGTGCTGACCTGACGAAATCAATATATGCCTCATCGATCAGCACCAAAACATCTTTAGGAACCTGAGTCATAAAATCACGCAGCGCTGCTGTTTCATTATACCCACCAGTCGGATTATTAGGATTGCACAGCCAGATCATTTTGGTATTTGGCGTAATGTTGTTTAAAAAAGCATTTAAATCATTGGCGCCGCTTTGAGAATCAATCGGCACGCTTTTGATGGTCGCGCCTTCAATCTGAGCATTGAGGCCGTATTCGGAAAACGTCGGTTCAGCAACCAAGATCTCATCCCCTGATTCCAAAAAAACTCTTGAAACCAGAGTAATAATCTCATCCAAGCCACAGCCAAAGACAATGTTTTCTGCCTTAACGCCCAATTTTTGAGCAATCATTGCTCGCAGCTCAGTCGCATTGCCGTCTGGATACCAATTGCCACTCCCTTGCTGCACGGCGTCAATAACCGCGGCTGCAACCTTAGGCGAGGTCCCGTATGGATTTTCATTGGCCGAAAGCTTGGCAACGCGGCTAAGACCATATCGCTTGGCAATCGTCTCGGTCGGCGTTGGCGGCACATAGCTTGCCAGCTGCTTAATCGTTTCTTTCATCGGATCACCTCTAAAGCTTTTTGATTGGGGCACGATCCTTAAACTGGCTCATCTGACCAACGCGCGAGCCCAGTTCTTCTTTGATTTTTTCAAATGGCAGATCGCATTCAACGAGCAGAACAATTAAATGATACAGCAGATCAGCCGTTTCATACTGCAGTTCAGCCGGATCACTGTTTTTGGCGGCAACGATAACCTCAGTCGTTTCTTCACCAACTTTTTTCAAGATCTTATCCAGGCCTTTTTTAAAGAGATAGTCAGTATACGAGCCATCAATTGGATTTTCTTTTCGTTCTTTGACCAGGTTATAAAGTTCTTCAAGATTCTGTTGCGTCATTTAGGTTACCTTCTTTCGTTAATTCAATCGGGTTAAAAAAGCAGCTGGATCGGCCAGTGTGACAAGCCGGCCCTTTTGGATCAACCGTTACCAAAAGCGTATCGCCATCACAGTCAAGCGTCATGCTGACCACCCGCTGCGTATTGCCGCTGGTAGCTCCCTTATGCCAAAGCTCTTTGCGGGAACGAGACCAAAACCACGTCTCACCACTAGCCAGCGTTTTTTGAAAGCTTTCCTCATTCATCCAGGCGACCATCAAGACGGCTTTGGTAGTGACATCAACTACCACCGTCGTCAGCAGACCATTCATTTTTGAAAAATCGGGTTTCATTGACGAACCGGCACCCCTTTCTTAGCCAGCATCTGCTTAACCTGCGGAATCGTCAGTTCTTTAAAGTGAAAGACCGAGGCGGCCAAAGCTCCCGTCACTGGTGTCTGCTCAAATACGTCAACAAAATCCTGAATCTTACCGGCCCCACCAGAAGCAATGATCGGCGCGTTGACGACACGGCCAATCGTCTGGTAAAGCTTGAGATCAAAGCCATCTTTAGTCCCATCGCAGTCCATGCTGGTGATCAGCAGTTCGCCGGCACCCAGCTCAACGGCTTTTTTAGCCCAGGCAACTGCCTCAAGATCCGTCTTTTGCTGACCGCCATGCGTATAGACAAAATATTTGCCGACTACTGGATCCCACCGAACGTCAATCGCCACCACAACGGCTTGACTGCCAAATCGTTCGGCGCCCTGGCTGATCAGTCGTGGGTTGACAACCGCTGCTGAGTTGATCGCGGTTTTGTCAGCTCCAGCCTTTAGCATGCGCCCCATGTCGGCCAGATTTTTAATGCCGCCACCAACCGTAAGCGGCATAAAGACTTGTTTGGATACCGCCTCGACCACGCTGCTCATGGTCTGCCGCTTTTCATTGGTTGCCGTGATATCCAAAAAAACCAGTTCATCAGCGCCTTGTTTTTCATATGCCGCCGCAATTGCAACCGGATCGCCGACATCTTTTAAGTTGACGAAATGAACGCCTTTTTTCACTCGGCCATCAGCTACGTCCAGACACGGAATGATTCGTTTAGCCAGCATTCTCATTCACCTCCGCAATCTGCTCTAAGGTTACCTTGCCCGCTGCAATCGCCTTGCCAACGATCACGTCTTTTAAACCAGCATGATTAAGTTTTCTCAGATCATCAAGACTGCCAACGCCGCCTGATGCCACGATCCGCGTCTCAGGAAATTTTTGCTGCAAGCCTTGCAGCAGTTCGATATTTGGCCCCGTCAGCGTACCGTCCGTTGCCGTATCAGTAACGATAAAACGCTTGGCCCCAGCAGCAGTCATCACCGCGATCAGATCGGCCATTGAAGTCGTGGACTGATTGAGCCAGCCATCAGTCGCTACTTGACCGTCACGACCGTCAACACCGATCGTAATCGCCCGACTGCCGAATTTTTCCAGCATCTGCTTGGTAAATTCAGGATCTTTTAGGGCTACCGAACCAAGAATAACGCGATCAACCCCGCTTTTTAGGTAGCGCCTGATCGTCTGCTCGTTTCGAATACCGCCGCCAATCTCGGTTTCACCAGCAAATACCTTAACGATCTGACTTACCAGCTCAAAATTCTGTGGCTGACCGGTCTTAGCGCCATCCAGATCCACCAGATGCAGCCCACCGATGCCGGCCTCTCTAATCAAGCGCGCCTGCCTGATTGGATCAGCACTGACCAGCGTTTCTTGTTTGAAGTCGCCTTGATAGAGCCGCACGCTGCTGCCGCCTTGAAGATCAATTGCTGGATAAATCATGCTTTCACCGCCTTTTCAAAAAATGTTTGCAGCAAATTCAGCCCAACTTGACCGCTTTTTTCAGGGTGAAACTGGAAACCATAAACGTTGTCTTTTTGAACGATTGCTGGCACGGCCACGCCATAGTCAACCGTTGATACGATATATTCATCAGCACATTTGGCATAATAAGAATGAACAAAATAGGTATATTGCCGATCGATCGACTTAAAAATACTTTCCGGCCGTTGCAGTTCGTTTTGATTCCATCCCACCTGCGGAACGATTCTTTGACCATCATCATCGGGAATTCGCACGACCTGTCCTGGAATCAAGCCCAGGCCCGCTACACTGCCGAATTCGGTTGACGAGTCAAACAAAAGCTGCATGCCCAGGCAGATGCCCAAAAACGGCGTTCCATTGGCAACCGTGCTTTTAATGACTTGATCGAGCCCAGTTTCTTTTAAGCGAGTCATGGCCGCGCCAAATGCTCCCACGCCTGGAAACAGCACCACATCCGCCTGCGATATTTTTTGTGGGTCAGCCGTCAGTTCAGCTTCTCGGCCTAGGTATCGACAGGCCTTGAGCACGTTAAAGACGTTGCCTGCTCCATAATCGATTACCGCGATCATCAAATCATCCCCTTGGTTGAGTTAACTCCTTGAATGGCTGGATTGATCGTAACCGCTTGCCGCATCGCGCGGGCCGTTGCCTTGAACAATCCTTCAATCTTGTGGTGCGTGTTGCGGCCATATAATACTCTGGCGTGCAGATTCATCTCGGCATTAAAGGCCAGCGCCTGGAAAAAGTCCTCGGTAATTTCCGTTTCATAGGTGCCTAGCCGTGGATTGGTCAGCTCGGCATCAAATACCAGATAGGAACGGCCGCTTAAATCAACCGTAACCTGTGCCAGCGTCTCATCCATTGGTACAAAGGCATTGCCATAGCGCTCAATCTGCGCCTTGTCGCCTAATGCTTCTTTAAAGCACTGCCCTAAGACGATGCCGGTATCTTCAACCGTGTGATGAGCATCAACGTTCAGATCTCCTTTGACCTCCACGACTAAGCCAAAGCGGCCGTGCTTGGCAAACAGCTCCAGCATGTGGTCAAAAAAGCCCACGCCGGTATTAATGGCAACCTGACTTTGATCGTCAAGATTCAGCGCGACTTTGATCTGCGTCTCTTTCGTAGCTCGGTTTATCGTTGCTTTGCGCATCTGATCAGTCCTCCTTGTCAAATCTGGCTTCAATAGCGCGGGCGTGAGCTTCCAAGCCTTCCGTGCGTGCCAGCTTGGTAATGGCTTTGAGATCAGCTTTAAGATTTTGACGATCAAACTGAATGAACTGAGTCCGCTTGACAAAATCATAAACCCCCAACGGTGAAGCAAAGCGTGCTGTTCCACCAGTTGGCAGCACGTGATTTGGTCCGGCCACGTAATCACCCAAAGGCTCGCTGGCGTAGCGGCCCAGGAACACTGAGCCGGCATTTTTGATCAGGCCCAAGTACTGCGTTGGATTTTTCAATTGAACCTCCAAGTGTTCCGGAGCCACGTCGTTCATCAATTCAAACATCTCAGCCGTATTTTCCATCACTGCAATAAAACCGCGATCCTCAATGGAAGTTCGTGCAATCTCTTGACGCGGCAACGCACTCAATTGGCGTTCAATCTCTTTAGAAACGGCCTCGGCCAGCGACTTGCTGTTGGTAATCAGCATGGCCCGGGCCCGCTTGTCGTGTTCAGCTTGTGACAAAAGATCAGCCGCGATTTCTTTGGCATTGGCACTTTCATCAGCCAGGATGCCGATTTCAGATGGACCGGCTACCATATCAATGGCTACCTTGCCAAACACCTGCTTTTTAGCCGTTGCCACGAAGATGTTGCCGGGGCCCATAATCTTATCGACAGCGGGGATGGTTTCCGTGCCATAGGCTAAAGCAGCAATGGCTTGAGCACCGCCAACCTGATAGACCTCATCGACTCCGGCCAGTTTGGCAGCTGCCAAGACCGCGGGATTGATGCCGGCTGGCTGTGGTGGCGTTACCATTACAATCCGTTTAACTCCAGCCAGCTTAGCCGGAATGCCACACATCAGAATAGTTGATGGATAGGCTGCCGTTCCGCCTGGCACATACAGACCTACGCTGGCCAGCGGCGTAATCTTTTCACCGCGCATGATTCCTGGTGTGCTGACATCAACAAAGCTGTTTTCAATTTCTTGTTTGTGGAAGCTGGTAATGTTTTGCTTAGCCAGTTCCAAAACCGCCCGTAAGTCTTCATCGATTGAATCCAAGGCCTGGTCAAGCTGAAAGGCCGGAATGGAAAAATCTGCCAGGTTGACACTATCAAACTTGCGCTCATAGTCGCGAACTGCTTGGTCACCGTTTTGTGCTACATTTTGAATAATCTCGCTGACGGTCTTTTCGATTTCAAAATCAATGGTTTGTTCAGTGTAGCGAGCAATGATTTTTTTCATTTCATTCAGTGACTTTTCGTAAATCTTCATCATACTCTTCCTCCATCGCCTGTCTTAATTGATTCGTCAATGTAAATATCTCATCACGCTTCTGCTTTAAGGCAACCGGATTAGCCACCAGCCGACTCGTGATTATGTCCAGCCAGTCATGAACGACCAAGTGATTAACCCGCAGCGTTGTTCCAGTTTCAGTCAGATCAACGATGGCATCGGCCAAGCCAGTCAGTGGTGCCAGTTCAACCGAGCCGGCAATCTTGATGATCTCGACGTCTTCACCTTGGCTGGCAAACCAGCGGCGCGCCACGTTGGGATACTTGGTGCCAATTACCTTACGGCGCGGCTGGTTCCAGTCAAAATCGCTTTTTGAGGCAACGATAAATTTACAGCGACCAGTGTTTAAATCCAACAGTTCATTTACCTGCTCATCGGCACCCTGTTCTTCTAAAACATCGCTGCCCACGACGCCCAGATCAACCGCTCCTTTTCTTAGATAGGTGCAGACGTCTTCACCTTTAACCAGAATGATCTGATACTGATCACCCAGATTGATAATTAAGCGGCGCTGCTTATCGATCAAGGGCTGACAGTCAATATTGCATCGCTGCAAAAGCGGAATGAACTTCTTTTCAACTCTTCCTTTGGTCAGTGCGATTCTCAGCATTCCTTCATCCCCTTTTTAGCATCCAAGGCGACCAGTTTTACCCCCGCTGTTTGGGCCTGCTGCTGAGCCTCCTGCAACGAATCAGCCAAAGCCAGCGAATAGTTGCCGTGCTTTTCAACCAATGCTGCCGCCTGTCCGAGAAGCTCAAACGGCGCGTAGACAAAGACCGGCTGTTTTTTGACCGGTTTGAGTGCTGTCGCCTCGGCCAAGGCATCAATGTTGATTCCCAAGCCAACCGCGGGCTCCAACTGTGACTGAAAGTTGGCCAAAAGACGGTTGTAGCGTCCACCGCTGATTAAATAGGCACCGGTCGTCTTTTCCACATAGCCTTTCATAACGATACCCGTATAGTATTTTTGCGGCACCGCACTGCTGAGATCGACAATTACCTGCTGATCAGCCAGCTCACCAGCGAATTCAGCCACCGTCTTGAGTTGACCAAGTAACGGACAGGCCGGCTCAGGAACCTTGACTTCTGCCAACATGTCGTTGACCTCCGCCAACGTGCCAAACAGCCATGGCCATTTACGCAGAAACGGCATTGTCTGAGGGGCATCAACCTGTCTGAGCAGCTTTTCATAGGCCGGAAAGTTTTTATGATAAAGTGCCTGGGCCAATTGCTGCTGCAGTTCTTCATCCAGTTCAAGCGCATCGAGAATCGTATCAACCAGTCTGGCGTGTCCCAGCTCAATCGTTAACTGGTTGTCCAGCAGATGGCGGTTAAGCTGATGCATTAAGATCACACCTTCCATTTCTGCCTTCAATGAACCATAGCCGATTAATTCGATGCCAGCCTGCGTCTGTTCGTTTTGCCCGCCTGAAAGCTCAGGTGCCGCTTGAAACCGCTCACCCAGATAATAAATTTTTTTGGGGAGCTTAACGTTGGTCGTTGCCAAGAACCGGGCAACCGGCAAGGTCAGATCCGGTCTCAAGACCAACTCATCGCCAGCCGGGTCAATCACTCGATACTGCTCACTTTGCATGTTGAACTCGGCAAACAGATCCCGTCGCTCCACGATTGGCGTAATGATGCGTCGATAACCACGACTGCGCAGATTTTTCATCAGCCAGGCACTGATTTGATCCTTTGATTCTGCCTCCGTGCCAAACTGATCGCGCAAGCCAGCCGGTAAAGCAATGCTGCTCATCATGATAATGCCTCCTCTCATTTTTTGCTCATTTATTTTTTATATAAAAAAGCGTCCTCTCTGCCCATCTGGACAAAGAGGACGCTTTTCGCGTGGTCCCACCTCAAATTCGATCGCCCCTTGCGAAACGATCCTCATGCTGGATAAAATTCAGCCCTGATAACGAGTGGTCCCGGAACAGCCTACTTATAACCTTTCAGCTGGTCGGCTCACCGGTGTGGTTCACTATCGCAATCAATCTCTTCCCAACTTTGCGAGACTCTCTTAATAATCCACGATAGCTACTCTCCGGTTCATTACCATTAAAAAACAATGAGACTCATTTGGTATTGTAGTTATATTATTCTCATCTTTTAAGAGTGTCAAGAACTTTTAAAAAATTTTTCATACCGTGCCAGCCACGACCAACCTCATCAACACCATGCGCATCCGATCCAAAAATCAGCGGTACTCCGGCATTTAATGCTGCCAATGCAATCTGAATGCCTGGGTAAAAATCATTGCAGTATTTTTTGTAAAGACCAGCCGAATTAAAATCCAAGCTCAGCTGCCGTTTGCTGGCAGTGGCCATGATCTCATCAATCAGCCGCTGACATGACTGATCAAAAGCTTCCGGCAGACTGAAATAATCTTGATATTTTTTGATCAGACTGATATGGCCAAGCTTATCGGGACTAAAACTTCCCAAATCGCAGCGGGCACTGGCCAAGACCGTTTTTAAATAACGCTGATATAGCAGCTGCGGCGTCTTCAGCTCATTGGCAAACCCAGCCTGCAGCTCATCTATGGAGTAGTCAATCCCCCAAAACTTTCCTTGATCATCTTGAAGATAATGCACCGATAAGATGTTGTGCTGGGTATTTTTTCCGTATTGATCCAAAAAGGCGCGCGTCGCTTCTTCAAAGCCCGCCAGATACTCAATCTCAAAACCGATACTGATCTTGATCTGGCCGGCATACTCGCTTTTCATCTGATCAGCTAAGTTTAGATAATCGTCAACCTGCTCCCAGCTAAGTCCTTCCGTTTGCCAATCGTCAGCTGGACCGGCAAATCGTTGAACAAAGTCTTTTGGCATCGGCGCGTGCTCAGTAATCCAGTATTCGTCAAAACCAAGCTCAATTGCTCTTTCAATCATCGCTCGTGTCTTCTCATGGCTGCCATGAGGACATAACTCAGTATGCGTATGACCATCAATTTTAAGCATTCTAATCATTCCCTGAGAGTGTCAATAATTTTGTGTACTTTTGAAAATCCTTCTTTGTATGAAATGCTTACTTAAATAAACATGGAATCCA
>NZ_CANCWQ010000040.1:0-11669 GCF_947381555.1 Limosilactobacillus pulli | reverse complement strand
AGCGGTGAGATGTACGCCGGCAAAGAAGCGCAGATCAACGGCAAGTGGTATAACTTTACGAGTGATGGGTCGGCAAGTACGGGCTTTACGAAACTAGCAAGCGGCAAGACGGTCTACTATAATGCACAAGGTCAGATGCAACTCGGTGAAAAGAAAGTAGATGGTAAATGGTTCTATTTCAATGAAAATACTGGCAATGTTGCAGCTGGATTCACTACTTTGCCTGATGGTCGAAGAGTATATTATGATATTGATTTTCAAGATATCAGTAAAAGTAAGGGGATGCTCTATGGTGAACAGACTCTTAAAAATTTGAAATATTATTTTAATGTACAATCAGGAGCTCAAAAAAAGGGTGTCGTATATAATATTGCTACAGGTCGTTTACAATATTATGGCGCGATAGATGGTTCATTAAGTATTAAATTTCAATCTCCGGTAAATACCGCTGAAGATGGAAATATCATTCTTAATGACGGCGAAAACGAAATTAATGGTCAATGGTATTACTATGATGTCCAGAATGGCAAAATGGTAACTGGTTGGAAAAAGTTAGTAGATAATAATCATGGGGGCTATCGTGAGGTCTACTATGATCCTGACACTGCTCAAATGGCACATGGTGAAAAGAAAATCAATGGTGCCTGGTACTATTTTGATAAACAAAATGGGAGTGAAGCAATTTCTAGTTTTGTTAAATTAGTTGATGGGCGAATTACTTACTATGATGAAAAGGGTCACATGTCTTATGGTGAAAAAAAGATTGGAAATTACTGGTACTATTTTAATCTAAGTAACGGTAATGAAGCAGTCTCTAACTTCATCAAGTTGAATGATGGGCGTACAGTTTACTATAACGCTCAAGGTCATATGGTTTATAATTGGCAAAACATCAATGGTAGTACTTATTACTTTAACCCACAAGATGGAAATATGTATGTCGGTGCGCAATGGATTAATGGACAAGAGTACTATTTTGACTACATTACAGGCGCACAGGTGAAGGATCAATGGACTGCTAAACTGCTGGAATGGTTCTTCAATCGAATGGGTAAGTTAACTTATTCAATGGATGGCTCACGAAATGGTGCGGATGGAACCGCTGATTGTTCAGGCTCATTGACTCAAGCATTATATGAGGCGGGTGCTTGGCGATACTCGTTACTATACAACACGGAAATGTTGCATAGCTATCTATTAGGAAATGGCTATCATTTAGCTTATGAAAACAGTGGTTATACTTCACCAGTAGTCGGTGATGTTATTATCTGGGGTCAGCGTGGACATAGTGCAGGCGGTGCTGGTCATACTGGTGTTATTAGCGGTTCCGGTCAAAATGGAACAATGATATCTACTTGTTACTGGACAAAGGGTGAAAAAGGAACTGCTGTTCAAAACTTCCCTTACTTCTGGTACTGGGGTAAAGATGACTACCCATATTACTATGTATATCGTCGTTAAAATAGAGTAGCTAATATTAATTAATAGTTTTAAAATTAAATGTCGATATCATCTTTATGTATGAAACTATGTTTATTAGACGTAGATTTCATATTATGATGGTATCGGCATTTATCTTGTTTTAAAGAGGTTTGGTATGATTAAAAGAAAAAGATACTATTACATGGATTTTTTAGCAATTATTTCTTGCTTTGCAGTTGTAGTGTTGCATACTTCTGCTGCGCCAGGAAATGAAAATATTGACTTGCGAACTTTTCATAGTTCTTCTGTAATAATTGCTTTGATTAATATTTTATTTTCGTTTGCAGTTCCAATTTTTTTTATGCAATCCGGTGCTAATGTATTAAATTATCGTGAGCGATATGATACTAAAACCTTTGCTAAGAAAAGAATTAATAAAGTAGTAATTCCATTTATTATTTGGAGTATATTAGGATTTATTTTTATTACAAAAACTCCTTTTAACTTATTATGGTTTCCTAAATTAATAAAAGGGTTTACTAGTGGGTTAATTGTCGGACCATATTGGTTTTTTTATAACATTATAGGTTTTTACTTGTGTGTTCCATTTTTATCGTTAATTATAAATAAGAAGCACATCCAAACTATTAGGTACATTTTAATACTAACTATCATATTTAATACTATCTTGCCTATGATGTTTCAGATAGCAAAAGTTAACAGTATGATTGTCGGTAGTTTACCAGCGATAGGTAGTTATTTAGAATACTTTATTGTCGGATGGTATATTGTTCACGTTGATATTTCTGACAAGTCGACAAAGCAGATATACACATTGGGAATTATTATGTTAGCATTTGAAATTTTTGCGACAATCTATAGTACATTCTTTATGCCACATAATCTGGCTAATTTCGGCTATGCTTTTGATTATTTAGTTAAAACTTTTTATGATATTAGCAATTTTCCGTCATTTTGTGTAATGGTTGCGTTGTTCATATTCTTTAAAAATCGTGAAAATTTTTTTGTTGAAAAAAATTGGTATCAATGGTTACCTAAAATATCCAAACTAACGTTTGGGGTTTATTTAATTCATCCATTTTTTGTTGTTAAGTTGTTACCACATTTGATTGTAATGACTGAAAACTGGAATACTATGCTAAGGATATTAATGTACCCAATCATTATTTTTCTAGTTAGTGCTATGGCAACTATAGTTTTCAGAAAAATTCCCTTATTAAAAAAGATTGTTCCATAAAGTATTAAAATGTTAATGACTTTTTGTTAAGTATAGGAACTTTTGGTAAAATTAATTATTAGCTATGTTTATATGAATTAAATGGCAAGAGATAACAACGCTTAAAATTGAGGTATTTTAAATGTTAATTGGCTACTTATCACCTACAAATCCTTTTACAGATAGAAAAGCTTGGTCTGGAACGTATTTTAATACCCGGAAAGCTTTGGAGAAGGCAGGTCATCAAGTCGAATGGATAAGCTATCGAAATGATTCGCTTGTGGATAAACTTTTTTCTAAAGTCTACCGTTTAGTATATGGACACGGATCATATACACATTCTGGACTTGCAAGTAAGCTTCGAGTTAAATCAATTAAGCAGGATTTATCAAAATATGATCTTCTTTTTGTTCCTGGTCAAGTTGATATGGTTGCAGGATTGCACACATCTACGCCAATTGTCTATTATACCGATGGCACTGTACCTTTGATGATTGGATATTATTGGTTTGGTTTTTCAAATAGAGCAGTAAAAGAAGCTATTACAATTGAGCAAAAAGCAATTAATAATGCAAGTTATGTTTGGTTGTCATCACAATGGGCAGCTGACTCAGTTATTAATGATTTTCATGCTAAATCGGAAAAAGTTAGTGTTTTTCCATTTGGAGCAGCACTTGATGATGATAAAATAGTTCAATCTTCTCAGTATGACGGTCAAGTTTTAAAAGTAATGTTCTCAGGTGTTGATTGGGTTCGTAAGGGAGGACAGATTGCTGTTGATGCAGTTGAATCGTTAAATGAGCGAGGTATAAATTCTGAACTTTTAATATGCGGTATTGATGCTTTGCCTAATAATTTAAAAAACAAAGCTTTTATTAAAAACAAAGGTTTTTTAAATAAGAATAATCCAAAAGATTTAAAAAGATATTTAGAGACTTGGCAACAAGCCAACCTACTGATTCTTCCTACCAGGGCAGAATGCTCAGCTATCGTTTTTAGTGAAGCAGCAGCTTATGGAGTTCCGGTCATTACAACTGATACTGGTGGTATTGGAACTTATGTGTTAAATGGTGTCAATGGTGAACGTTTACCACTATCAGCAAATGGTAAAGACTATGCCGATATGATCGAGAAATGGGTTAAAGATAAAAAGTTAGAAAAATATAGTAAGGGCGCTAAAGAACTGTACATTAAAAACATTAGTTGGGATGCTTGGGGAAAACATTTTAATGAAATGTTCAAGATTAATAAATCTTAAAAGTATTTATCTGTCCTTTTAAAAGCACAAATAAATGTTTATACTATGTTGAGTTTAAATAAAAGAGCTCTAATCTTAATACGGGCTTTTAATAATAAATCTAAAGAGGAAAAATATGAGTAAATACGATTATTTAGTAGTAGGCGCCGGCTTATTTGGAGCCACTTTTGCCTACGAAGCAGCTAAGCGTGGCAAGCGCGTTAAGGTAATTGAAAAGCGCAGCCATATTGCTGGCAACATCTACACTAAAAAAGTTGATGGCATCCAGGTACACGAATATGGTGCCCACATTTTCCACACCTCGGACAAGTCAGTGTGGGAATACGTTAACCAATTTGCCGAGTTCAACCGCTACACGAACTCTCCAGTTGCCAACTACAAGGGTGAGATGTATAACTTGCCATTCAACATGAACACCTTTAATAAGATGTGGGGAGTTCGAACGCCTAAAGAAGCAATGGCTAAGATCAATGAGCAGCGAGCTGAAATGGATGGCAAAGAGCCTCAGAACCTGGAAGAACAGGCTATTTCTCTGATTGGCCGCGACATCTATGAAAAGCTGATCAAAGGTTACACCGAAAAACAATGGGGTCAAAAGGCCACTGAGCTGCCGGCCTTTATCATTCGGCGCCTGCCAGTTCGTCTGACCTACGACAACAACTACTTTAATGACCTGTATCAAGGCATTCCAATGGGTGGCTACACGCAGATCGTTGAAAAGATGCTAGCCAGCGACCTGATTGATGTTGAATTGGACGTTGACTTCTTTGATAAGCAAGATGAATATCTGGCCAACTTTCCTAAGATCATCTTTACTGGGATGATCGATCAATTCTTCAACTATGAATTAGGTGAGTTGGAATACCGCAGCTTACACTTTGAGACAGAAGAGCTTGATGAAGACAACCATCAAGGTAACGCCGTGGTTAATTACACCGATGCCGAAACGCCATACACGCGGATTATCGAACACAAGCACTTTGAATTCGGCAAGGGCGATGAAGGCAAGACCATCATTACGCGAGAATACCCAGCTGACTGGAAACGCGGCGACGAGCCGTACTATCCAGTCAACAACCAGCGCAACAACGGCCTTTACCAACAATATACGGAATTGGCCGGACAAAAGGCGCCAAACGTTATTTTTGGCGGCCGTTTGGGTCAATACAAGTACTACAATATGGATCAAGTAATCAAGGCGGCCTTAACGACCGTGGCTGAGGAGTTTGACAAGTAAATCATGAAGGTTATCAAAAACTATCTGTATAATGCGGGCTACCAAATTCTGTTAATGTTGGCTCCTTTAATTACAACGCCCTATGTATCACGGGTCTTGGGAGCACATGGCAGCGGTATCAATTCATACACGAATAGTTGGGTAACCTTTTTTTATTTAATTGGTCAATTAGGGATTACTTTATATGGTAATCGTGAGGTTGCCTACCATCGTGATGATAAGCATGAACGTTCCAGAATCTTTTGGGGTATTGAGTTCATGCAATTGATTACGTCAACTATGGCATTCTTTGCATTCTTGTTAGCTATCTTCTTGTTTAGTACGACATTTCGAAAATATTTCTTATTACAATCGTTATGGATTGTTGCAACTGGTTTAGATGTCTCATGGTATTTCATGGGAATGGAAGATTTTAAAAAGACGGTTACACGAAATACAATCGTTAAACTGATATCAATTGGCTTAATTTTTGCCTTAGTTAAAGAACCAGGTGATCTTTGGAAATACATCCTATTATTAGGGCTTGCTCAGGTGGGCGGTAATTTGACTTTATGGCCATATTTGAAAGGTAGTATTGAATGGGTATCGATAAAAGAATGGCATCCATTTCGGCATTTATATCCATCACTATTACTGTTTATTCCCACCATTACGACACAAGTATATTTAGTTGTTAATCGTTTAATGCTAGGACATATGGCTACTCAAGACGCTTTAGGCCAGTTTGATTATGGTGATAAAATTGTTAAGCTGGTTTTATCAGTAGTAACAGCTACGGGTACGGTTATGTTGCCACATGTGGCTAACAAATTTGCAAATGGTGATGTAAAAGAAGTTCGTAAGAGCCTCTATAATTCATTTGATTTTGTTACGGCGTTGTCAGTACCAATGATGTTTGGTTTAATGGCAATTTCAGCTAAATTTGCTCCTTGGTTTTTAGGAAGTGAGTATCTTCAGACGGGACATTTAATTTTTCTTGAAGCTCCAATCATTCTTTTTATAGCTTGGAGCAACGTCATTGGTATGCAATATTTGATGCCCATTAATAGGGTTCATGAGTACACGATGTCGGTTACAGTAGGAGCAGTTGTTAATATAATTGCCAATCTATTTTTAATAGAAGTTTATGGTGCTGAAGGTGCCTCAATTGCAACTGTGATCTCTGAGTTTGCGGTTACGGCTGTGCAATTATATTGCATTCAAACAACTATTAAGCGTAGAAAACTATTTGTAGCGTTCTGGCGCTATTTATTAAGTGGTTTTTTGATGTATTTGGTAGTTTTACGTTTAGATCAAATGATGACCATGAATATTATTAATTTGATAATTCAAGTAATCATTGGTGCAGTAATCTATATTGCTTGTCTGTTTATCCTTAGAGCACCGATAATTAAACAGGCTAAAAAGTTATTGGCAAATCGCTAATTAGGGAGAACTAAATGTCAAGTATAACTGTTATAATTAGTGCCTATAATGCAGCTAAAACAATCGAACGATGTGTAAATAGTTTATTGAAACAGGATATTGGAATAGACTATAAAATCTTAATTTTTAATGATGGCTCTACTGATACTACTTGGGATGTTTTACAAAAGTATAAAGATAATTGCTATATTCAATTAATTAATAAAAAAAATAGTGGTGCTTCTGAAACAAGAAATCAAGGTTTAGACTTGGTTAATTCGGAATATGTTACTTTTGTAGATTCAGATGATTATGTTGATTCAAACTATTTAAAGGTATTGCTGAGTCAATACCAAAAGAATAATATTGATCTTGCAATTTGCGGTTATCGAAAGGAGTTGCCGGATGGTATAACTCTAATGATTGGAACGGGTTCAAACACCATTTTAAATAGGAAACAGGCACTTCATGATATATTGATAAGCTATGGCTTTGAAGGATACTTGGTTAATAAATTATTTAAGTTTTCTATTATCAAAGAACACGGGTTAAGGTTTGACAAAAATCTTAGAATATCGGAAGATTTATTATTTTGTATTGAATATCTTATGTATTGTCAAAAGATTAGTTATGACCCTACGCCGGTATACCATTATATACGGTATGAAAATAGTCAATTGCATTCTAATCAAATAGGTGCACAATATACAGGAAATGGGTTAAATGCACTTTCAACTTTCGATAGACTTAACGAAGTAGTTCCAATGAATTATAGCGATTATCATCAAGAAGTTAATGCAAGAATTTGTTGGATAGCTGTCACGCAATTAAGAGCTATTGAAGCAGCCCCAAATAGAAAGAAAGTAGATAAGGATACTTATGGGATGCTTCGTGAGTTAGCACTAAAGTATCGACCAGACTTTATGAAAAACACTGTTTTGCCAAAACGTGATAAACTTATCTACTGGATTAATTGGTTTTTTCCAAGGACATTTGGGTTCCTATGGAGAAAGCTAAAATTGCAGGATCATAGCTGAATAATATTATATTTTGAAAAGGAAGAGAACTTTGGAAAAAGTATGCGCGGTCTTAGTCACGTATAATCGTTTAGAATGTCTGAAAAGGGTTCTGACTGCTTTAAATAGCCAGACAAAAGAAATTTCTAAAATTTTTGTTTTTGATAATAACAGTACGGATGGAACGTCAAAGTATTTGGAAAATCATGGTTTTAAAATACTAAGTTCTTCAGATGAAGTTAAAAATAATATTAGTTCTAATCGGATGATTTCATTTCGCAGTGAAAAAAATTTAGGTGGTTCAGGTGGATTTGCTAACGCAATTAAAATGGCGTCTAAATTTGATTCTGATTATTTATGGATAATGGATGATGATGTATTGCCAGAAAATAATTGCTTGGAACTATTATTGCAAAAAATGCATGATTTAAATGTTAAAGTAGCAATCCCAAGTCGTAGTGATAGTAATTATGAGGACTCAGTTGTTAAAGCTTTAGATTTTAACAACTTCTTGAAGTATACGCCATATTCAAGAAAAGAATTCTATCCTAAACCTTTAACTAAGGATTATTACTATGTCGTAGACATGGCATTTGAAGGCCCTTTAATAGATATGGACACAGTTCGAAAAGTTGGAATACCTGATGATGGCTTTTTCTTAGAATATGATGACTCTGATTATGCTCAACGTCTTCAAAAATATTCTAAAATAGTTTATGTTACTAATGCAGTTTTGCATCGGCAACTAGCTAAAAAAAATAAAAAGTCAGTAACTTCTAAAAGAGATCGTTATACATGGCGAACATACTATATGTTACGTAACAATATAATTTTTGATCGTCGTTACGGGAAAAATTGGGCAGTTAGAAATATAAGTCCTCGATTATTACTTATTCATAAAATGGTTAAATCTATTTTAGACGGATATGCAAAGGATAATCTTCCATTGTTATTTAAAGCATATCATGATGGAATGAACAATCGAATGGGAAAAAGGGTAGATCCTAATTATTAGAATGGAGACGTATGTTGAAAGAAAAGTTTCAAAAAATTTGGATAACTAAAATTACTGGTCAACAAGTATATATTTTTTCACTTGTTCTCTATCTTTTTTTTGCTTTCCTACAAAATTCGACTTTCCATGCGTACTTGGGTAGTCGTCCGTTTAATTTGGTTTCCTATTTAGTAGTTGGATTATTAATATTGAAAATTATTTTTCTTGATGATTATTCTTCTATTCAAAGAGGAATAATTTTCTTGATTTTAATATTGGCAATGATTTCATGGTTGAAGTCAAAGTCAAATTTAATTATTGTAATGATGGTATTTATACTTAGTGGGCAAGGCGTATCATTTAGAGAAGTTGTTAAATACTACTATAATGTTACGCTAATTATTTTTGCAGTCGTAGTTACTAGTTCATTACTAGGTGTTATTAAAAATTTGATTTTCGTAGTTAAGGGACGTGCAATTAGATATTCACTTGGTATTGTTTATCCAACTGATTTGGCTGCAAGAGTATTGTACTTATTATTGGCCCATGCATTTTTGAACTTTGAAAGACTTAATTGGAAATATTACTTTTCATATTTTTTAATTGACGTTGTTTTAATGAAAATCACGAATGCTAGATTAAGTGTTTTATGTATTTTAATAATGATTGGAGTATTAATAATTGCTAAAAGAGCATCAAATCATCCAGATGGAATTTCAAGATTGTTTATTTCTATATATTGGATGGCAGCCCCTATTCTGTCTTTTTTAGCAATAATCGCTACCTATTTTTATGATGGTGAAAATCATATTTACACAAAGATTAATCACCTTCTTTCAGGAAGGCTTTCTTATGGTAGTTTGGCTTTTTACAACTATAAGATTCCCTTATTAGGTCAAAAAGTTATTGAACATGGTTTGGGTGGCAATTCAGGTTTGAGGATTTTCCATCACTCGAATCAAGGATATTTCTTTATCGATTCATCATATATGCGCCTATTAATGATTTATGGTCTGCTAATGTTATTAATCGTAATTGGTATAATTATGACCATTTCAATAAAAGCGATCTTAAATAAAAATTTTGTTTTACCAACAGTTATGTTAATTGTTGTAATAAGCTGTATGGTCGAACAGCATCTATTAGAATTATCCTATAACCCTTTTTTACTAGCATTGCTTACTAGTTGTAAACCTATAAATCATAGAGTGAAAGGAAAATTTAATAATGAATAACAAAAGCTACAGTATGAAGGATATTTCTTTAATTGTAATGAAAAACATTGTTTTGATAGTAATTCTGGGGATTATTGGAGGGGGAGTTTTCTTTGTTTATGCAAAACATAAGGAAACTACGCTTTATACTGCAGAACGAAGCTTGATTATTAGTCATGGCAAAGATGATGATAAACAAGTAAAGACTGATCTAATGATGGTACCAACATATGCAGATATTGTTGAGGGTAAGCAAGTTGCAGATCAAGCATATAAGAACTTGTCTAAGAAAGATCAACATAAGTATTCCAAAAAAGAATTTGAGGAGGATATTACTGCTGATTCTGAACCAAACTCATTGGTTATTAATGTAAAAGCTACATCTGCTAGTCCTATTGAATCTTTAAAATTAGTTAATAATACAGTACAAGCAGCCAAAAGTGAATTACCTAAAATTCAACCAGGTTTAGGAAGAGTGTATGCTTATACAAAAGCCACTAAAGAAGATGTAAGGGTTCAAAAACATAGTTCTGTCAAGAAATATACGTTAGTTGGGGTTGCTTTAGGACTTTTGGTAGGAATGATAATTGCGTTTTTGATCAGTACTAAGAAATATTTACTATAAAATTTGCTAAATGGTGATTAAATATGCAAGCAGTTTTAATTTTAGCTCATAAGAATATCGATCAAGTGGTTGAATTATGCGAACGTTTAAAACCTTACTTTGAAATATATATTCATTTTGATAAAAAAGTTGAATTAACTTCTCGACAACGAACTGAGCTAGAAAAAAATGGTGTAAAATATTATTCCAAATATAATGTTAAATGGGGAAGTTATAGTATCGTTAGAGCAACCATTTTGCTAATGAAAAAAGCTCTAATGAATAAAAAGATAAATTACTTTCATTTGCTTTCTGGACAGGACTGGCCCATGCAGTCACCTGAAAAAATTTATAGCTTTTTTCAGAATACAGATAAAATTTATATGAATTATTGGCGAGCAGTTGATGTAAAGAAGACGGGTGAGCCAGAAATTTGGTGGGTGAAATATTATTTCAACTACGATAACATTAACCGTCGAACATTTTTTGGGAAAATATATCATCGTTTGTTATTGATGGTACAAACTGTCTTGCGTATAAATAAACTAAAAAAGTATGGTTGGAAAGCTGAAAATATATATGCCGGTCAAGAATGGGTAGATGTTCCTAGAGATGCTTTAGAGTATGCAATTAACTATTATGATACTCACAAAGAACTTGAGAAAATTTTTAGAACTAGTTTTTGTTCAGATGAAATATGGCTTCAAACTATCTTAGTCAATTCAAAGTTTAAAGATAGAATAGATAAAAATATTCATCATTTTATTGAAATGATAGAAAAGCATGGAAGTCGCCCAGCAATTTTAGATGAGGATGATTTTAGTAAAATTATTCAAGGCGATTATTGGTGGGGGAGAAAAGTTGAAAGACCCATATCAAATGGATTAATTAAACTTCTGGATGAACGAATATAGACTTTTGCAAGAAAATAACGATATTTTGCACTCTTAGAATATTAGAGTATATGATTTAATATAGTAATTATGTATTTATATAAGACAAAAGAAAGTAGATAAATGGTTAATAGGTTTATGGTACTGTGCCCTGTCAAGTTTACACATTAAATAATAAAAATTAGTTGGCCTTGCCAAAACGGTATTCCGCTGCGGTAAGGTCATTTCTCTTCGCTGAGATAAATTTTTCAGTGAAATAGGTAATTCCTTCTCTAACTTGTCCTTCTAGTTCTAATAATGTTTGTGCTTTAGGCAGGTGTGCGATCCAAATAGCCTTAAAATCTGCCCACCAATGTTCCATTACGGCATTGTCAGCCGGTGTCCCTGGTG
>NZ_CANCWQ010000039.1:0-13432 GCF_947381555.1 Limosilactobacillus pulli | reverse complement strand
AGCGCAGAAAAGTTCCGCGCTCAAGCCGCATAAATAATTTTTCTATTTAAACTGTATACTTGACAGGCAATAGTGCCGAGAGTAAATAAGGGGGCATTATCGTGGATACTACCACCAAAGCTGCCGCACCACGGCAGCATTTAACTAAGCAGCAGTGGATTTCGCGCTCGGCATTTTGTTTTGGAAACGTTGGCCACTCTGCTTTTTATGGCGTAATGAGCAATTATTTCATTATTTTCGTTACCAGCGGCATGTTTGCCGGACTAAGCAAATCAGTTGCCGACCGTTTGATTGGCTTGATCACCGGTTTGATTGTTGGCGTGCGGATCATCGAGTTGGTGATTGATCCATTGCTGGGTAATATTGTCGACAACACGCACACTCGCTGGGGGAAGTTCAAGCCTTGGATTTTATGGGGTAACATTGTCAGCGGCGCACTGCTCTTGGTATTATTTACCGGGATTTTTGGCCTGGCCAAGGTAAACTGGGTACTGTTTGCCGTTTTGTTCGTTGTAATTTTCATTACATTTGATATTTTTTATTCATTTTCCGATGTGTCATATTGGGGCATGGTACCAGCGCTGAGTGAAGATTCACATGAGCGCAGTATCTATACGTCATTGGGAGCTTTTGCCGGTACGATCGGCTGGAACGGTTTGACGATCATCGTGGTACCGATTGTAACGACCTTTACCTACCTGGCAACTGGACACCGCAATGAGGGTCCAGCCGGCTGGTTTGCTTTTGCGGCGATCGTAACGGTGCTGGCGCTTTTAAGTGCTTTGGCAGTCTGCCTTGGCACTAAAGAAAACGATAATATCATTCGGCAGTCGGCCAAGCAAAAGACGTCAATCAAAGACGTCTTTTCCGCAATCTTTCATAATGATCAGATTATGTGGCCAGCGCTAGCATATTTGATGTATTCATGTGCCTATGTCATTACCAATGGCGTTTTGTTCTATCTGTACAAGTTTGTAATCGGTCAGCCTGATCATTTCTGGGTTGTTGGGGTCATTGCTACGATCGTGGGCTTCTTTGTCAGTCCGCTGTTCCCGATTTTTAACAAGTACGTACCAAGAAAATGGCTGTTTACAATTGGTCAGTGCTGCATGGTTGCGGCCTATCTGATTTTTATCTTTGGCCGCAGCAACGTTTATGTCATGGATTTGGGACTGGTTTTGTTCAACGTCAACTGTGCGCAGTTGGTTACCGTTTTGACGCTGACGGACGCAATTGAATATGGTCAGCTTAAGACCGGTCAGCGTAACGAAGCCGTTGTGTTGGCAGTACGACCAATGATTGATAAATTAACCGGGGCCATCTCAAACGGTCTGGTTGGTTGGATCGCTTTGGCCTGTGGTATGACTGGCAGAGCCACGGCAGCCGATATGACTGCTAAAAGCATTCGGACGTTTGACAGCATGGCTTTCTATATTCCAATGGTACTGGCGCTGCTTTCAATCGTTATTTTCTTAAGCAAGGTTACGCTTAGCGAAAAGAAGCATGCCCAAGTAGTTGAAGAATTAAAGACCGAACTGGCAGCCGGTAATGATGCCGAAGAAACCGTCTTTGACGAAAATCAGGCAGCGGTGACGCTGTTGGCACCGGTTGATGGTGAGGTTGTTGATTTAGCTAACGTCACTAATGAGGACGGCACCAAAGGCTTTCCAGGCAGTGGCTTTGCCATTAAGCCCGCTGATGGACGCATCTATGCACCATTTGACGGTAAGATCCGCTTTGCCTTTTCAACTCGGCATGCTTTTGAAATCGAGGCTGAAAATGGCGTTGGCCTAGTCATTCATGTTGGTATCGGTACGGTTAACATGCGAGGCGAAGGATTCAATACGCACTTCCAGGAAGGACAGACGGTACATGCCGATGAGCTGCTGTTAGAGTTCAATCGTGACCTGATCTTACAAAGCGGCTATGATGATATTGTCGTAACGTTCTTGACCCAGCCACAAAAAGTACAGCTGCAAGAATTTGAGACCGGCGTCAAGGTTGTCCATGGTCAGCCGATCGCCAAAGCGGAGATCAAAAAGTAAAGGCTGGGAGGAGAGATTATGAAAAAAGGACTGCCAACTGTTTTATATGGTGGTGACTACAATCCTGATCAGTGGCCAGAAAACGATTGGGATAAGGATATCGCAGTTTTTAAACAGGCCGATATCAATTCGGCAACGATCAATGTTTTTTCGTGGGCACTTTTGGAACCACGTGAATGTGAATATCATTTTGAAAAGCTGGATCGTATTATTGAAAAACTAAGTCAAGCCGACTTTAAGATTGTTTTGGCAACGTCAACGGCAGCTATGCCGGCCTGGATGTTTAAAAAATATCCAGACGTAGCACGAGTCGACTATCAAGGACGGCGGCATGTCTTTGGCCAGCGCCATAATTTCTGTCCCAGCTCGACCAACTATCGCCGACTGGCAAAAAATCTGGTTGACCAATTGGCAAAACGCTATGCCGACAATTCGCATATCGTGGCTTGGCACGTTAATAACGAGTATGGCGGCAACTGCTATTGCGAAAACTGCCGATTAGCCTTTCAAAAATGGCTCAAACAGCGCTATCAGACGTTGGATAATCTAAATCGTGCTTGGGACAACAGTGTCTGGAGCCATACGATCTATGACTGGGATGAGATTCAAGTGCCCAATGAGCTGGGCGACGCTTGGGGAGCTGAGGGCACGCATACGATCGTGGCGGGGCTGTCAGTAGATTATCTGCGCTTTCAGTCTGATACCATGTTGGATCTGTATAATCTGGAAAAGCGGACGATTGAAGAATATGACGATCAAACACCGATTTTGACCAATTTTCATGGGACGCCAAATAAGTGGATTGATTATCATGCCTGGGCCAAAGATCAAGACATTATTGCCTATGACAGCTATCCGGCCTATGATGAGCCTGCTTATGAAGCTGCGTTTCGCTACGATTTGATGCGTGGGTTAAAGCATCAGCCGTTTATGCTGATGGAATCGACGCCATCGCAAGTCAATTGGCAGCCATACAGTCCTTTGAAACGGCCCAACCAAATGAGGGCAACTGAGCTGCAAGCTGTCGCACACGGGGCCGATACCGTTCAGTATTTCCAGCTCAAGCAGGCCGTAGGGGGCTCTGAGAAATTCCATGGCGCCGTCATCAGTCATTCGCGGCGTACCGATACCAGGGCTTTTCAAGAAGTCGCACAGCTGGGTCATGATCTGAAAAAAGCGGGTAGGGCCTTTAAAGATGCCGCCATCCCCGCCAAAGCAGCCATTGTGTTTGACTGGAGCAATTTTTGGGCGTTTGAGTACGTAGCCGGTATTACGCAAGATCTGAGATACGTGCCATTGATTCTGGACTATTACAAGCAGTTTTATGAGCGCCAGATTCCGGTTGACGTGATTGGTACGGACGATGATTTTTCTCAATATGATCTGATTGTGGCACCGATTCTGTATATGGTAAAAAAGGGACTGGGTGAAAAAATCAGTGCGTATGTTCAAAATGGCGGCCAATTGCTGACTACTTATGCATCTGGGATGGTTGATGAATCTGATAATGTTTATCTGGGCGGCTATCCGGGACCTTTGAGTGAGATTTTGGGAATCTGGGTTGAAGAAACTGATGCCACGGTGCCTGGTCAGACTGTGCAGGTCGCTTTTGAAAATAACCCAAAAGTCAGCTTTAACGGACGACTGCTTTGTGATCAGATTCATCTAACCAGTTCAAAAGCGCGGGTGCTGGCTCATTATGCCAGTGAGTTTTATGCTGGTACGCCTGCCGTGGTCGAAAACTCGTTTGGCAGGGGTCAGGCTTGGTATGTCGGCACGCGGCTGGATCATGACGGGCTTAGTCAGGTGATTGATCGGGTTGTTGAAAAGACCGATCTTAAGCGCCTGTGCACAGAAAAGACCGATCTGGAAATCACCCGCCGCGTTAGAAATGGTCAGGAACTCTATTTTGTGCTCAATATGAGAAATGAAGCAAGACCTTTACCGGTTGAGTTGCAGCAGGCTGGATTTATCGACATTTTGACCCAGGCTGCACCCAAAGCTCAGCTTAAGCCATGGGACGTTGAGATATTGAAACGGACCATGACTGACTAGCCTTTCTAAAGGCATCATTAAAACTCTCTTGATCGGCAGTCAGCCGATCCAAAAAAGCATCGCCAATTTTGACGATGCTTTTTGTATTGAAGATGATCAGACGCTTTTAATAAATGGTTTGAGCATTTCGGGACCAAATTGGTGATTTTGCGTCAGCAAGATATTGGCACAGGCCTGGGCATCATCAAGAGCGTTGTGATGATGATGCAGATCAATGTTTAATGCGTTACAGATGGTGTTGAGTTTGTGATCGGGCAATTGTGGCCAGAACTGGCGGCTGGTCTTTAACGTATCCAGTGATAAAAAGCGCGGTACCGGCAGTTCATAATGAGTCAGCGTATTTTTGAGAACACTGTTGTCAAATACGGCATTATGGGCAATCACCAGCTTGTTGGCATCAAAGAAGGGTTGGATGTGATCCCAGACCTCAGGGAAAATCGGGGCGTTAGCAACATCGCTTTCATGAATGCCATGAATCTGTACGTTGCGCCAGAAAAAAGGCGTCTGGGGATTAATTAAGGTATAGAATTCATCAACGATTTGATTTTGCCGGACGATTACCAAAGAAAGCGAGCAGGCCGACCAGCGCTTGCCGCTGGCGGTTTCGAAGTCCATTGCCACAAAATTCATAAAAATTCCTCCTGTGATTAAAGACTGGGCAGCTGAACGTCCAATTCAACGGGACAGTGATCACTGCCAAGAATCTGATCATGGATCTTGGCATCAATCAAATGTGAGTCAAGATCGGCTGAAGCAACGAAATAATCAATCCGCCAACCAGCATTGCGCTGACGAGCGTGGAAACGATAGCTCCACCAAGAATAGCTGTGCTCTTGATCAGGATAGAAATAGCGGAACGTATCGGTAAACCCGCTTTTTAGCAGCTTGGAAAAATCTTGCCGCTCCGCATCGGTGAAACCGGGATGATGATGATTGCTCTGCGGATTTTTTAAGTCGATTTCTTGATGAGCTACGTTGAGATCGCCACACCAAACGATACTTTTTTGCTGACTGAGCTGATTGACGTAATCATAAAAAGCGGAGTTAAAGCCACGACGAAAGTCCAGCCGCTTCAACTCGGCACCAGAATTGGGCACGTAGGTATTAATAAGGTAGAAATTGGGATACTCAAGCGTAATGACGCGTCCCTCGTGATCAAACTTAGGCGCATTGATACCGTAGAAAACGTTTAAGGGCGCCTGTTTAGCAAAGATAGCCGTACCTGAATAGCCCTTTTTTTCGGCATAGTTCCAGTATTGGTGATAGCCAGGCAAATCAAGATCCAATTGGCCAGGCGCTAGTTTGGTTTCTTGAACGCAGAAAAAATCAGCATCCAGATCGTTGAAAGTTTGCATAAAGCCGTGCCTGATCGCGGCTCTTAAGCCATTGACGTTCCATGAAACAAATTTGGTCATTGCAATCAACCTCACAAAAAATTATCTGATCTTATTGTAAGGGTTCAGAACATTAAAATCCAAAACAAACAATGCTACAATAAGAAAAGATTGACGAATTTTTGTTGAGAAAGCGAGAGAACGAATTTATGGCAAATAATCTGATGCAGGAATTTTCTGATATTCAAATTCTAAAAGACGAACCGCTGTCAAAGTATACCAATACCAAGACAGGCGGTCCGGCAGACTGGCTGGCGTTTCCCAAAAACGTTGATGAAGTCGAAAAGCTGGTTCAATATGCTGATCAAAATACCATGCCGCTGACGGTAATCGGCAATGCCAGCAATCTAATCGTCCGTGATGGCGGTATTGAAGGCCTAACGATGATCTTGACTCAAATGAATGGGATTCAAGTTGAAGGCAACCGCGTCATTGCTCAGGCTGGGGCCTCATATATTGAGACAACCAAGGTGGCTCGCGATCATTCACTGAGTGGTCTGGAATTTGCTGCCGGCATCCCTGGCAGTGTTGGTGGGGCCATTTTTATGAATGCTGGTGCCTATGGTGGTGAGACCAAAAACGTTGCTGCTGAGGTTACGGCAATGCTGCCTGATGGGACGATCAAGCACTATGACAACGAAGCACTCGATTTTGGCTATCGTCACAGCTCAATTCAAGACAATCACGGGATCGTCTTGGAAGCTGTTTTTGAGCTTAAGCCTGGTAATCAAGCAGAGATTACGGCAATGATGGATGATCTTAACGCCCGGCGTGCCGCCAAGCAGCCTCTGGAACTGCCATCATGCGGCTCGGTCTTTAAGCGTCCCGAGGGATACTTTGCCGGTAAATTAATTCATGATGCAGGATTGCAAGGATATACTTCAGGCGGAGCTCAGGTTTCAACCAAGCATGCTGGTTTTATCGTTAATGTCGACCATGGTACGGCAACGGACTACCTAAACGTGATCCATCACGTGCAAGAGACTGTTAAAGAAAAGTTTGGCGTCAGTCTGGAAACCGAGGTTCGAATTATCGGCCGCGAAGCCTAATAAATTGATTTATTCAAGAGCCTGGGAATAAAGTCTCAAAATAGAAAAATGGCTGAAGATTGCGTTGTTTAAAACGTTGATCTTCGGCCATTTCCATTATTAAAGTTGTTTTATTTTGTCAGAAAAATTAGTTTTTTTCAGCTTCAAAAATTAACTCAGCCCCTAACTACGTATAGATGATGATGCTTGAGCACAGTAGCTGGCTGACAGTTCAAACGCTGATAAATCAACGTTTGGCCAATCACATAAAATCGGTGCGACTGATCATCTGCAGACACCAATAAATCAGCAGTTGTAACAGAGTCATGATCAATACGAACTCAAGCATTGGCCAGCTCCAGATGCTTAAAAGCTGTTTAAAAAACCATGAAGGCGTGATGAAAAGGTAGATTGAGTGCAGCCGCAAAAAACGGCCGATATAGATACCAACGCCGGCCAGAAAAGAGAAGAGCGCAATCCAGATTAAGTGAAAGCCGGTGATTTTAGGCGTCAGCATTTTCTCCAAAAGCCGGCTGATGCGAGTCATCTCAACCGTACCAAAGATCGCACAGCTGAATGCTGAAAGCACCATTAATGCAAAGGCCAGCCACATTTTAGGATCGGAGCGTAAAATACCGGTTGTACTGGTATGAGGATGCAGCCATGAGAGATGAAAAAGATCGGTCATGACATAGGGCGTGTTGGGATAAAAAACCAGCCATAAGACCAGCAGTGCCCAAAAAGCCAAGGAGCGGCGATCAGCAAAATGCTGCACCCAAAAGCTGAACTCGATTGGCAAATAAGCCAAAAAAACGTTTAAAACCATAAAGTTAAATGGCGACTTGAGCAGCAGCTGCAAAGTCGTCAGCAGAATCAGAAAATAAAGCCGCAGCTTCCATTGATAGGATAGTTTAGGCAAAAAACCACCTCTTAAAAAATTCTTATGCCTAGCATAACAGACAACGTGGTAGATAGGCTAAATAACGAATATTTTTGATGATATAATCATATTTAAGAATTTTGTTTTAGGCAGAAGGGAGAGAAAATCATTGCAGTTTCTTGCATTACTCCTGACCTGGCATAATCTGGTCAACCTGATTGATATTTTGGTCATCTGGTTTTTGATCTACGAATTGCTGATGCTGGTACGCGGAACTAAGGCCGTACAGCTGTTCAAAGGGATTTTGATCATCATTTTGGTTAAGCTGATCAGCTGGTATATCGGACTCAGTACGGTTTCTTGGGTCATGGATCAGGTCATCAACTGGGGGGTCATTGCCATTGTCGTGATCTTTCAGCCAGAAATCAGACGAGGGTTGGAGCATCTGGGACGCGGCGCCTTGTTTGCCCGCACCCCTAAGGCCAATGAAAAAGAGGAGGATCTGATCAGGCAGCTGGACCAAGCGATTCAGTATCTTTCTAAGCGAAGAATCGGGGCCTTGATCTGTATTGAAATGGAAACCGGTTTGGAGGAGTATATCGAAACCGGGATTCCATTGGATGCCGAGGTAACCGGCGCGCTTTTGATCAATACGTTTATTCCTAACACGCCGCTGCATGATGGTGCCGTCATCATTAAAAACAATCGCATAGCCGTGGCAGCTGCCTATTTGCCACTGTCTGACTCCAAACTGATTCCCAAAGATCTTGGGACACGGCATCGTGCAGCCGTTGGAATCAGCGAGGTCACCGATGCTTTGACGATTGTGGTATCTGAAGAAACGGGCGAGATTTCGATTACCAAAGATAATGAACTGATGCGTGGTATGTCGCGCAAGGACTATCTGAAGTTTTTGCGGGCGCAGCTCTATACCGAGGAATCACAGCATCCACGACCGGAGAACTTTTTTACCAGCCTAATGCGGCGTTTCCGCAAGCAAGGAGGCGATCAGCATGAAAAATGACAAGTTAGGTCTGTTTGACCATGTCTGGGTACTGCGGATCGTTTCTTTGATTCTGGCGATTCTGCTGTTTGTCTACGTTACCGGCAGTAAAAGCAGCGATACGCGCCAATCGTCACAAAACGGCCAAAACAGTGCGCTGATGGCCAATAAGACTGAGACGCTCAAGATTCCGCTTGAAGTTGAGTCGAATTCGGAAAAGTATGTAGTCACCGGCTATCCACAATATGTCAAGATCAAGATCACCGGCCCTTCCGCTTTGGTGACGACGACTGCCAACACGCAGAATTTCAAGGTTACTGCCGATCTGACCAATCTAGGTGTGGGCAAGCATGAGGTCCGCTTAAAGGCATCCGGTTTGAATAAGGAATTAAGCTATTCGATCAATCCAGCCAAAATCAAGGTTAATATCCAATCGCGCAATACCGCAACGGTGCCGGTTGAAGTTCGCTTGAGCTCAAAAAGTCTGAATGACGGCTATCGAGTCGGAACGCCAAAAGCGGCCTTGGAAAAGGTACAGATTACCGGTGCTAAAAGTGAGGTGCAGCAGGTTGCCAAGGTTATTGCCTATGTCAACGTGCCTAAGAATACGCAAAGTACGCTGCATCGCACGGTAACCCTGCAGGCAACCAATGAGGCTGGTCAGACCATGAACGTGGTGATCATACCAAATACGGTTTCCGTAACCGTACCGATCAGCCAGACGGCAAGCAACTCAAAAGACTCAAGCAGCACGTCGGATGCCAGCTTAACTGATACGCAGTCCAGTACGGTCAGTGACGCTGACTCTGAGAGCTCATCATTGTCCAAGCGCAGTTCTGCTAGTTCGTCTGTCAGCAGCCAGGTAAATAATTCATCGGTTTCGGCAAGCGAAAATAGCACAAAGTAGTATAATCAAACATAGTGAATTTTAATGGAGCTTATTTAGCCCAGAAATGAGGAGAAACATGAAGTTGAAATATTTTGGAACTGATGGCGTTCGTGGTGTGGCTAATCGCGACCTGAGTCCTGAGTTGGCCTTTAAGGTTGGCCGTGCCGGGGGCTATGTCTTGACGCGGCACTCAGAACGCAAGCAGCCCCAAGTTTTGGTTTCCCGTGATACGCGAATTTCCGGTCAGATGCTGGAAAATGCCCTGGTTGCCGGCTTACTTTCAGTCGGCATCGAGGTATTGCGCTTAGGGGTTGTAACAACGCCTGGCGTGGCTTACCTGGTTCGGGCCCAAGGTGCTGATGCCGGGGTTATGATCACGGCCAGCCACAATCCGATTCAATATAATGGAATCAAGTATTTCGGCAGTGATGGCTTCAAGCTTTCCGATGAGCTGGAATATGAGATCGAACAGTTCTTGGATGCAAAAGAAGATACCTTGCCCCGCCCATCCGATGCCGGTTTGGGAACGGTTGAAGACTATCATGAAGGAGCTTTGAAATACACCTCGTTTTTGGAACAGACGATTTCAACGGATCTGTCCGGTCTCAAAGTCGTTGTTGATGCGGCCAATGGTGCTACCAGCGGTTTTGTCTCCAATTTGTTTGCCGATTTAAACGTTGACTTTACGCCAATCCATGCCAATCCAAATGGGCTGAATACTAACCTGGACTGTGGCTCCACGCATCCAGAGAGTCTGCAAAAAGCCGTGGTTGAAAATCAGGCTGACCTGGGGCTGGCTTTTGACGGTGACGGGGATCGCTGCATTGCCGTCGATAATGAGGGTAACTTGGTCGATGGTGACAAGATCATGTATATTTGCGGCAAGTATCTGAATGAAAATGGCCGTCTGAAAAAGGATACGATCGTAACGACCGTGATGAGCAACCTGGGCATGTACAAGGCCATGGAAGCCCACGGTATGAAGAGCGTTCAAACCAAGGTTGGCGATCGCTATGTTGTCGAAGAAATGCTGAAGTCCGGCTACAACCTAGGTGGCGAGCAGTCCGGCCATATTATCTTCTTAGATCATAATACGACTGGTGACGGGATGCTGACGGCACTGCAATTGCTGCAGGTTATCAAGGCAACCGGCAAGAGCATTAAGGAACTGGCTTCAGACGTTAAGACGTATCCACAAGAGCTGGTCAACATTACCGTGGCTGACAAACAGTCGGCGATGGAAAATCCAGCTCTGAAGTCAGTGATTGCTGATGTTGAAAAGGAAATGAATGGAGATGGCCGAGTACTGGTACGGCCTTCTGGTACGGAACCATTGCTGCGGATCATGGCCGAGGCACCAACCAAAGAACTGGTACATGGCTATGTTGAAAAAATTGCCGAAGTTGCCCGTCGCGAATTGGAAGTTAAATAATTTTAGTAAATATTTGAACAAGCCAAGGCAGGTGCGATCGTTGTCGTGACGCCATTGGTACCATTAAAAAATTGCCGACTCTATACCAATCGAGGTTAATCGATTGACATTGGGGCCGGCAATTATTAATATACAATAGTGTTATTAAATAATAGCTTGTTTTTAAAGTTATCTATACCAATTTTATTGAAGGATGGGAAATATTATGTGTGGAATTGTTGGTGTTACTGGAAACGATCGCAGCGTTTCCATTCTGATCGACGGGTTGAAGCGGCTGGAATACCGCGGCTACGACTCAGCCGGCATCTACGTCAACGACGAAAAAGGACATGACTACCTGGTTAAGCGCCCAGGCCGCATCAGCAACTTAGAGGCAGCCTTGACGCCAGAAGTCAAAGGGATGGCAGGGATTGGCCACACCCGCTGGGCTACGCACGGTGTTCCTAGTGAAACCAACGCGCACCCTCACTACTCCAATGATGAACGTTTCTACCTGGTTCACAACGGTGTGATCGAAAACTACCTGCAGCTCAAAGAAGAATACCTGCAGGGCGTTGAATTCAAGAGCCAGACCGACACTGAGGTAATCGTCCAACTGGTTGACAAGTTTGTTGTTGACTACAAGATGGATACCAAAGATGCCCTGCTCAAAGTACTGCGCTTGATCAGTCCGGACTCTTCATATGCCTTTGCCTTAATGGATCGTGAACAGCCCGATACGCTGTTTGTTGCCAAAAACAAGAGCCCATTGTTGGTTGGTTTGTGCCAAGGCTACAATATGGTTGGCTCCGATGCTATGTCAATGATTGACGAGACCAACGAGTTTATGGAAATCAACGACCATGAACTGGTTATCGTTAAGCCAGACAATGTCACGATCGAAGAATTCGATGGGACGGAAAAGAAACGCGATTCCTTTAAGGTTGACATGGATCCAAGCGCTGCCGATAAAGGTACCTATCCATTCTACATGCTAAAGGAAATCGATGAACAGCCTGCCGTAATGCGCAAGCTGGTTCAAGAATACTTTGACAGCGATGATCAGCCAAAGGTCAGCGAAAAGCTGCTGAAGGCTATGGCCGAGTCTGACCATATTTACATCATTGGTGCCGGGACCAGCTATCATGCCGGTCTAATCGGGGCACGGATGTTTGAAAAGCTTTGTGGCGTACCAACGACGGTCCATATTTCTTCTGAATTCGCCTACGAGCAGCCATTGCTGAGCGAAAAGCCATTCTTCTTGTTCCTTTCGCAAAGTGGTGAAACGGCCGACAGTCGTGAGGTGCTGGTTCACGTTAATGAGCACAACTGGCCAAGTCTGACGATTACTAACGTTGACAAGTCAACGCTATCGCGTGAGGCTACGTTTACGCTGCTTTTGTACGCTGGTCCAGAAATTGCCGTTGCCTCAACCAAGGCCTACACGGCACAGATCGCCGTTGAAGCTATCTTGGCTAAGGCACTTGGCGAGTATTTGAGTCGCGATGCTGCTCAGGACTTTGACTTAAAGCACCAGTTGGGTACGATTGCCAACGGGATGCAGTCAATCACGGATTCCAAAGAAGACATTGAGGCGTTGGCATCACGCTATCTCTCTAAGCCACGCAATGCCTTTTACATTGGTCGTGGCATCGACTGGTCGGTTTCTTTGGAAGCTGCCTTAAAGCTTAAGGAAATCTCTTACGTTCAGGCAGAAGGATTTGCATCTGGGGAACTCAAGCATGGTACGATTGCCCTGATCGAAAACCAGACGCCGGTAATTGCCATCATTACGCAGGATCGTACGGCTGGCTTGACGCGCAGCAACCTGGAAGAAACGCAGTCGCGTGGTGCCGCTGCTTTGACGATTGTTTCTCGTCATCTGGCACGTGAAGACGACAATATCATTATTCCAGACGTTGACGAACTGCTGACGCCGCTGCTTAGTGTCGTTCCAGCTCAATTGCTGGCTTACTACACCAGTCTGGGCAAGGGTCTGGACGTTGATAAGCCACGTAACCTGGCTAAGTCCGTTACGGTACAATAAATTATCAAAGGAAGGTTTCGGTATTGCCGAAACCTTCTTTTTATGCATAAAGTCATAAAAATCTATCGTTAATTGTTGACAGCGCTTACAAAATTTTGTAATATAAAGTCACAAGGTATTAAGTATTTACCTTCTAATCAATTCTCTTTCTCTCTTATGCCAATCATCGTCGGTCCACGGCGATGATTTTTGTTTTCTGCTACAATAGACATGAAGGGGGATTATTAAATGGAAGAACAGCATGAAGTCTTTACCTTAATTGAAGAAATTACGCGCAATGACGGTACCAAGTATTATGAAATCGGCAATATGGTACATAACGGTCGGGCCGAGCTGGCTGCCGAGCGGGGCTTTATTAAGGAAGTTCGCATTTTAAAGCTTAATATCCCACACTCACAAAACGTGATCAAATATGAGCATTTTATCAATACGCACTATCAAATGCAGGATGAGTCAATGGATCACTGGGAAGAATGGAAACGAACCCCAGAGGCGGATCAGCTGGTTAAAGACATTCTGCGGGAGAATCGGGTCGGCTGATTCAGCAAACTAAAAATTTTGATGAACGGCTTGGGCATAAGGGTGCCCTGGCCGTTTATTTTGTGGCAGATTGTAAAATTTAAGTTGAACATTTTAGTGGACAGAAAAACCCATAAAGGTCTTTAATGGTGTCGTCACAA
>NZ_CANCWQ010000038.1:0-15203 GCF_947381555.1 Limosilactobacillus pulli | reverse complement strand
ACTGGCATTCACCAATTGAGATCTTTTTGCTTAATCTGCGCCAATAGATTTGTTCAAGTTATTTCTTGCAATCTGCCATGTTCAAAAAACGATTCTGGCTAACGAGTATGGTAACGATGATCTGGTTGGTGCAGCTGATGAGCCCAGTCTTGGCAGCTCCGATTCCAACCTTAAATCAAATTGATCCCGGTAGTCAAAGCGGGGCTAAGAAAGCATCAAGTCAAGACTATTCAATTGATGCTAAGCAATCGAATACCGACGTTTCCAAATCAATGATGGAGCAGTATCAAGTCGCCTACCACCAGGGCTTGATGGATGCACTGGAAAACAGACCCCAACAAGAGCCTGATCAAGAACTGCAGCAAGCAGCGTATCGTCAAGGCTTTCTGGATGGTATTAAGCTAAGAAGCGAACGATCGGCTTGGCAGGCAAAAATGCGTGAAGCCCAAAAGGCACGTGAGGCACAGACGGATCAGAATTCAACTGCTCAGATTGCAGATAAAAACAATCAGCATTTTGTCGATCCCGGCACTGATCAAAATACCAGTGATCAGTCAATTTCAAATGATCAGGTGTCTGCCAATCAGCCAATACCGACAAAATCATCTGAGGCAGCAGACAATGATCAGGCAGATCCGATTCTTTGTCCAACCAAGAATCAAGCACGCTTTATTGCTCAGCTGGGACCGCTTGCCCAAAAAATCGGTCAAGAGCATGATCTGTATGCCTCGGTACTGATTGCTCAAGCAGCACTGGAAAGCAACTGGGGGACCAGTGAGTTAAGCCGGATTCATCATAATCTCTTTGGTATCAAAGGTACCTGGCATGGACGCGGTGTTTCGATGACTACTCAGGAATGCTTTAATGGCCACCCAAGCATCGTGGCTGGTATCTTTAAGAGCTACATGGATGAAAAAGCGTCGTTAAACGATTATGTAGCCGTCTTGGACCAGCCGATGTATGCTGGGGTTCATCGAAAAAATGCCGGTAATTATCGAATCGCCACCAGTTTTTTAAAGGGACGCTACGCCACGGATCCCATGTATGATCAAAAACTGAATCAAATCATCGCTGGCTATCGGCTGACGCAGTTTGACCGGCCAATTATCCCAAACGATCGATCATCTGCTGGCAAAAGCGAGATTGTTTCGCATCATCGCCGACCACATTCAGGAAGTACGCTGGTTGAATCAACGATGCCCCACTCTGCGCATCGAGGATCTAAAAAAGTCAATCATCATACCTGGCTGCCAGTTGCCGGTGGAATCGGCAGTGTTGGCGTCTTGGAGGTTTTACGGCGTCTATATGGATAAAAAAAACATCGCTCAAGTCGGCTGACTCAAGCGATACCTTCAATAATTAGTAATTTTATGTTGCTGACTGGATTAACGGATTTCCTTTAAGCGCTCATCGATCATGTTTAAAACCGTGGTAACGTTTTGGGGGTCTTCCAGGTTGTACTTATCCAGATCAATCTTCATCTTGGGACTGGCATCATATTCTTGATACCAATCCTTATAGGCGTTCCACATCTTGTAGTAATAGTCTTTTAATTCAGGGTTGTCATCGATCTGCTCATAGTCGCGGCCCCGTTTTTTGATTCGGTAAAGGATGGTTTCAAAAGAAGTTTCTGAATAGACCATCAAATCAGGCGCTTTTTTAGGCAGCTTGTTCAAATCACTCATCATATTGTCGAGCAGCTTCAGATAAACGTCCAGCTCCGTATCAGTAATGTTGCCTTCTGCGTTGTTTTCTTTGGTGAACAGTGCATCCTCATAGATTGAACGGTCCAAGACATTGTTGTCGTCGCTGAGTGCCTGTTTGATCATGGAAAACCGCTTGTTTAAAAAGTAGATCTGCAACAGGAAGCCATACTGTTTAGGATCCTTGTAGTAAAGCGGCAAGACCGGATTTTCGCCCACCGGTTCAAAAAAGGCTTTTGTATTTAAGTGGTCAGCAATCTTGGCCGTAAGCGTCGTTTTGCCGACTCCAATCATCCCAGCTGTAATAATCACCATGTCGACTCCTCTTTATTTAAAAATTCAACTTGACCATCTTACTACAAAATATAGTGTCTGCCCATAAAATAAATCAATATTTTGTGGCCAACAACCAACTAAAGGTAAGCAAAATTGCGTCAGTTGGGCAATTGAGTGCGTCAAAAAAATTTGCCGTTTGCCAATTAAACAGGCAGAATGATAACAGTAAGTTTAGAAGGGACGAATAAGATGATTGAGCATATGGATGAGTTACGGATCAGAGAACAGCTAACGATCAGCCAGCAACAGGGAACCTTGGTCGAGGTTTATAATTTTGATGATGACGATACCTTTAACGTTGGGTTTGTGATTGCCATGGACCCACTGTTTGTTTTAATGATGACCTTGGATTGGGACTGCAAGATCAACGGCTTGACACTGATTCGTATCAAAAGCATCCATGCGGTAAGGAGCCAGACCGATTATTTGACGACCTGCTCATATAAAAGCAAGGTTGCTCAAGAGTATGGCTATTTTGATGTTTTTGGCCTGCAGCGTTTTTTGCGTGAGCACGACTTTCGCCATGTCAATTTATTGGACACGCTTTTAAAAGACTCGATCAAACATGAATTGCCAGTCGTGATCGGGACCAACAAATACAAAGGACGCGATGATTTTGAAGGAATGGTGCATGATCTGACTCATATTGGCTTGACGCTGCACTATTATAATGAGCATGACCTTTCTTCGCTTTGGACCTATGACATTTTACTGGCTCAAATTGACTATCTACGTGTGCGCGGTTTTCAGGCGATGCAGACCAAAGCAATTATGGATGGTATTTTTCACCAAAATTAAAAAAACTATGCTTTTGTTTCAATATTTTAACTAGCAGAGAGTAAATATGTGGTAAACTGATTCGTAAATAGGTTTACTAGTAAAACAAGAGGAAAGCACACACTATGAAACACAAAGTTACTATCCGCGATCTGGCAAAGGCTGCTGGCGTTTCAGTTACAACGGTATCGCAAATCCTGAATGGCAAAGGGCAGCGCTTCAGTCAGGCTACGCAGCAGCGAGTCTTAAGGCTGCGTGATCAGATGAACTATGTACCCGACTTCAATGCGCGCAACTTGATCATGCGTTCTTCCAAAACGATTGGCGTGTTAGTACCCAACATCGGCAATCCGTTTTTCAGCACTTTTATTCGTGGCGTGCAGGAAGCCGCCCGTGAAGCTGAATTTATGCCCTTGATCTTTAGTGCCAACCATGAAGAAAAATTAGAGCGCTACTATCTAGGCCGGCTGATCGAACGTGCTGTTGATGGCTTGATCATTGCCAGTTCTTCGATTACGACCGATACGATTGAGCAGCTCTTAAAGCCTAATGACATTCCATATCTGTTGTTTGACCAAAATGAGGCCAATGGCGGGGACCGACTTTTGATCGATGACTATCAGGGTGGGTACTTGGCTGCTGAGCATCTGGCTGGTCTGGGGCACCAGCATGTAGTCAGCATCATGCCGGAAAATATGACCGACAACCTGCATCATCGTCTGCGCGGCTTGATTGACGGCCTTCGCAAGAATCACGTTGACTTTGATGAGCAAAGCGACGTCGTCTATGGCGAGTTGACCAAGCACGGCGGCTACTCTTGTACGCAAGGCGTTTTAGCTAAGCAGCCGACTGCGGTTTTTGCGGCTAACGATGAAATGGCAATTGGACTTTACCGGGGACTGGCTGAAAATGGCGTCAGTGTTCCAAACGACATCTCTGTGGTAGGTTTTGACGATATTGATCTGGCTGAGTATGTAACGCCAAAATTGACTACGATTCAGCAGCCGATTCGCGAAATTGGTGAACAAGCTACCAATATGCTGTTCAATCGAATTCAAAATCCAGACACCGCCATTCAGACTTCCTACTTTGGCGTTAAACTGGTTGTCAGAGACAGTACCAAGCACGTATAAACTTGTTTGCAGATCAGTTGATATGATAAAATAGAGTAGTTGATAAATACTGATTTAATCATATATAAAAGCATTTACTAGTTTGCTGATTGCATTAAAACGTAAAGGGGACTTTAAAATGGCAAATAAAGTTACGGTCGTGGGCAGTCTGAACGTTGATACTACGCTGCGGATCAAGCGAATGCCATTGCCTGGCGAAACGCTGTCATCCGAAAGTAAGAGCAGTGCGGCTGGCGGCAAGGGTGCCAACCAGGCAGTTGCGGCAGCTCGTGCCGGTGCCGAGACCAAGTTTGTTGGCCGGGTTGGTAATGATCAAGCCGGTCAGTTCATGATTGACTCATTAAGCGACAATCATATCGATACGCGCTACATTACCAAGGATGGAAAGGCCGGGACTGGTTCAGCTACGATTCTGCTGGACGACAGTGGTCAAAACAGTATCCTGGTATACGGTGGTGCTAATCAATGCGTTTCACCAGCTGATGTTGACAATGCCAAGGCAGCAATCGAAAATGCTGATTTTGTAATTGCTCAGTTTGAAACACCACAAGAAACCACCTTGGAAGCCTTTAAGCTGGCCAAGCAAAAAGGCGTCAAGACGATTTTGAACCCTGCTCCGGCAGCTAAGATTGATCCTGAGATTTTAAAGGTTACCGACCTAATTATTCCAAACGAAACCGAATGTGCTACGCTGACTAATGTCATCATTGCCGATGAGACCTCAATGCTGGAAGCCGCTGGTCACTTTGCACAAATGGGCGTCAAGAACCTGATTATCACGATCGGTAGTAAAGGGGCCTTCTACTGCACCCAAAATGGCTATGACTTTGTACCGGCCTTTAAGGTGCATGCAGTCGACACCACGGCAGCTGGTGATACGTTTATCGGTGCCTTGAGCTCTCAATTAAAGCCCGATATGAGCAACATCAAAGAAGCATTGACCTTTGCTCAGCGGGCCAGCTCGATTACGGTTCAGCGGATGGGGGCTTTGCCATCAATCCCTACGCTGGCTGAAATTGAAGCTGCCAGTCGAAACTAAGTATGTTTTTGGTCATTATTCATTATGGCTGAAAACGAAAAACGAGATCAATGTCTGTCTGACTTGGTCTCGTTTTTTTTGAAAAACGATAGAAAGAAGGACTCCAAAATGACGGTTTACAATGTAAATCTGGGGATCGGCTGGGCCAGCAGCGGTGTTGAGTATGCTCAGGCTTACCGATCCAAGGTGTTTTCTCGCATGCAGATTCCAGCCAGGTTTATTTTTTCCGATCTGATCTTAGCTGATAACATTGAAGAATTGACGCACAATTTGGGATTCAAAGACCAAGATATAATCTGGCTTTATAACTTTTTTACTGATGTTAAAATTGCCCCAACAACTTATACGCTGGATGAGTTCAAGCACGCACAGCACTTTGAAAAACGCAATGTTAAATCCAGTGTCCAAAGCTTTGCGGATGGCAAGCAGGTAGTTCACTACTGGCTGCCTGATGAGAATCTCAAAATCAATGTGCGGATCTATAATCTAAAAACGCAAGCAATTGATTATGCCGAATATGTGGTCGACTCGCAGATGGTGCGGCGTGAATTTTACTCATACATAAGATACGTTACCGAATACCTCAGTGCTGGCAATCATGTCTATGCCCGTGATTTTTACAATGAAGACGGCTCAATTGCCTATCATCAATTCATTAATGGTAACGAAGAGATTTTTGAATTAAAGGATCAGATTTTTTATTCCAAAACCGAGCTTTATGCTGAGATGATCCGGCGACTGCATTTAACGAAAACCGATCTGGTTATCTTGGATCGTGAGGATGGCAAAGGGCTGGTCAGCGGCCAGTTATGGTATCAGATGCATGCCCCAGCCAAACTGGGCGTCGTGGTGCATGCTGAGCATTATGATAAGCACTATACCAACCAAGATAATATCTTGTGGAACAACTACTATGAATACCAGTTCACGCATGCCGATCAGACGGATTATTTTATCGTCTCAACGCCGGCACAAAAGCAGGTTTTAAAAACGCAGCTGGCTAGTTATCAGCATCAAGCGCCTAAAGTAGTAGCCATTCCGGTTGGCAGCCTGTCAAAACTGATGATGATGCCGTATGCCAAACGGCAACGGCATTCGTTGATCACGGCCTCGCGACTGGCCAGTGAAAAACATGTTGACTGGCTGGTCAAGGCAGTTGCCGAGGCCAAAAAATCAATTCCAGACATTACCTTAGATATTTATGGTCAAGGGGTGCAGCAAAAAAAACTGCAGGAACTGATTGATTCGCTAAAAGCCCAAGATTGTATCAAACTCAAGGGACAGCAAGATCTGGCAACGATCTATCAGCACTATGCCGGCTATATTGCAGCCTCAACCAGTGAAGGCTTTGGGCTGAGCTTGATGGAAGCCGTGGGATCTGGATTGCCGATGATTGGTTTTGACGTTCCATATGGCAATCAAACGTTTATTGAACCGGATCAAAATGGCTATCGACTGCCCTATCAGTCAGACTGGCCTGAAGAGCGCAAAGTGCACGAACTTGCGGATGCGATCGTCAAATTATTCAGTGATGACCAAAAGGCGGCCAGCTTTAGTCAAAAATCGTATGAACTGGCCAAGCCGTATCTAGACGAAAAAATTGCACAAAAATGGCAGGCCCTGGTAAATGAGGTGACAAAATGATCAATCTGTTTGATAAATGGGATCAGGCTGCGCGCAATTTTAAGCTGGCACAACTGATCGCGCAGCTAAATATTCCGACGGTCGTGATTGATGATGATGGCTTTTTGCCACGTGAGATTCAATCACCGATGCAGTATTACTGTTCGCATACCAATGATGGAAAGCCCCTGTATTTTGATCAGATTCCGGTACCGCGGTTTTGGCGCATCGTCGGCAACAGCAATGGCGCTCAGATTTATGATTTGAACCATAAGCGTGCTGACGTTATCTTTACCAAAAAAGACAACGCCCGGCTGGTTAAACAGGTCCGCTGGCAAAACGAGGCTGGTCAATTGCAATGGGTTGATGAGTATGATCAATATGGTCATCTGTTTGCCAAGACCAGCTGGAGCGATAATCAAGCGCGCCTTAAGCAATACTTTGACGAAAAAGGCCGGGTCGTGATTGAGTCGCATTTGGACAATGGCAGCATTTTTTTAAATACTGGCGAAGAATCGCGTTATTTCAAGACTTTGCCCGATTTTGTCAGTGATTATCTGCAAAAAAGCGGTTTAAATCTGGAGCAGATTTTTTATAATACATTAAGCACCAGTTTTTTTACTACGCTAAAGCTGCCACAATCAGGTCATGATACGTTGTTTTGGCATGAGCCGATTAAAGGCGAGCTGCCAGGCAATCTGAATTATATTTACAAAAATCAAACGCGGACACGCCATGTCGTGGTCCAAGACTATCGTGTCTGGCGAGCCAATCAGCAGCTTTTTAAGACCAATGAACGCGTTGATACTCGTTATCTGGGTATCGTTTATCCACATCCACGGGGGAATTCGCTGCGACCAAAAATCTTGATCATGACCAACTCTGATCAGATCATGAACTTGGAAAACCTGGTCAAAATCTTGCCACAGTTTGAATTTCATATTGCGGCATTGACTGAGATGTCAGATCGCTTGATGGGGATGCAGAAATACGATAACGTACACTTATATCCGATCATCGGGATGGATAAGGCACGCCGGCTGATCAAAAAATGCGACGTCTATCTAGACGTCAATCAAGGTGATGAGATCTTGGATGCCGTACGTGCGGCGTTTGAAAACAACATGCTGATTCTGGGCTTTAATGAGACGTTGCATGAGCCACGATTGGTTGCTGATGAAAATCGCTATCCGGCAGCTGAATATGACAAGCTGGCGATTAAGATCGTGCAGGCGGTTGCTCAGGCCGAGGAGATGCAGCGCTTGATTGATACACAGCGACAAGAAGCCAGCGATGAGCCGGTGGAACGTTTTAAATCCGGTCTTGAATCACTGGTAAAAGACTGATTGATCAATAAGAAAATGGAAGTGACAGAATGCAGACCGAAAGACGACCTAGTTTTACCAAAGCGCTGCTGATCTTTTCAGCGTTTTGTATCTTGATCTTGATGCCACCAGAAGCTGCGCGCAATATCACTGAGCATCCTAAGCTGACGATTCTTTGGGTGATTTTGTATCTGGGCTTTTTTGTCCTGATTATTGCCTTGGGAAAAAAAATGTATCAGCGCTATGACCATTTTCCACATCGGGTACAAGGCTTTTTTGCCAAGGCCAAGACGATTTTAGGCGGCTATCTGGCCATCGTAGCAGGTGAGATCGTATTAGGGAGTCTGAATCGCTTGATCTATCATCAAGTACAGACGGCCAATAATCAGGCAATTATTGATTCAATGAACGGCAATCCAATTATTATCGGCCTGGTGTGCTTTTCCGCCGTCTGTCTGACACCATTTGCCGAAGAATTGATCTTTCGTGGTCTGTTTATGAATTTGTTTTTTGACGGGCGCGCATTTTGGCTGCCGATTATTCTCTCGGGGCTGATTTTTACGTTGGTGCATGCCAGCAGCAACATTATCAGCTATCTGATCTATTTTTATATGGGTTGCGTTTTGGCTTATGTCTATCGTTCAACCGGCAACCTGAGCAATTCAATTGGGGTTCATTTGATTAACAATCTGGTCTCGATTATGCTCATCTTACCGGCAGTAATCAAATAGGTCGTTGAAAATAAAAATTTTCGTAATTATCTTGCAACCGCTTACAGAACGTGTTATATTATAGACGTGGAAGGATAAGAGATATATCCAGCGAAGCGCGTGATGCGGTTTCGACTGGAGCTGGAGGCTGAAGTCATCGAGTAGGCTTAGAAGCAGCATAAGCGTAACCAGAAGCATCGGATTATAATTGTGTGGTTACCAGCGTGCGCCAGTACTAAATAAAATAATGCAGCTTTGCGGAAGATTGAATCAAAAATGTGTTTAAGTTAAGTATGAAAATTATATGCTTGGCGCAAGGTAGCAGATTCCTTCCCAAAGTGGCTCGTCTCAATTATGAGGCGGGCCTTTTTGGTTGCCTTGAATTATTTTCTATATACAGTTATTCAACGTGATTGATGTGCTAAAAAATAATCGTGTTTTTTAAAAAGAACCTTGAAAATAATTATGAAAACAAGTAGACTAGCCTTTGCTGTGCTTTTAAGGATACCAAGAGGGAAAAGGAGAGAAGTAATGACCAAGTATCGCTTGCAATCGCTGTTGTTCGTCTTTGTTGCCTTTATGCTGGGCTGTAATGAGTATATGATTGTCGGAGTCTTACCCGATATTGCCAAAGAGTATCATGCTTCGCTTTCATCGTTGGGATATACCGTGACCTTGTTTGCTTTGATCTATGCTATCTCAACGCCAATTGTAACGACTCTGGCAAGCCGCTTTAATCGTTACCATGTTTTGCTGGTCTTGATGCTGATCTTTTTTGTCGGCAATACCTGGACGGCGTTGGCAACAGGCTTTTGGTCATTGATGGCTTCGCGAGTGCTTACGGCGACAGTCGCCGGAGCCATCATCTCGTTGGTACTGGTGATGGCCAATTACGTTGCGCCGCGCGATAAAAGGGCGAGTCTGGTATCATGGGTCTTTGCCGGGTTCAGTATTGCCTCGATCATCGGGGTCCCAATTGGTACGACAATCAGTACGACGTTTTCATGGCACGACAGTTTTTGGATGATTACTTGGCTGACGATTTTAACTTTTATCATGCTGGTTTGGCTGGCCCCCCGTGATACGCCTCAAGTACGCGGTAGCTTTAGCTCTCAGTTTAACCTGTTCAAAGATGTTCGTGTCTTAATGGGGGTTACGTTTATCGTCTTGGTATGTGCGGCTGATTATACGTTTTACACTTATGTCCGGCCTTTGTTTACCAATCTGATGGGCTTTAGCGATACTTGGCTCAACTGGCTTTTGTTTGGGATGGGAATCTTCTTCATGTTTGGCAATAAGTTTGGGGGCTATCTTGCAGATCACCGTGGCATTCAGTCACTGCCCAAGATCTATGCCTTAATGACGCTTTTTCTGGCTGGTCTGGCTTCAAGCTTTCAGTATCGTTGGCTGGGAGTAGCGTTGATTGCCGCACTCTGTGTGATGGTGGCCTGCTATGGCTCATCAACGCAATTGATGTTTTTGGATATTGCCGAAAAAGAATATCCACAGTCGTTAGATTTGGCATCGTCTTTAAATTCGATTTTTGCCAATATCGGTATTTCTTTGGGCTCATTTACGGCAGCCGAAACGGTTCACTTCTTGTCACTTAGCAGTGTTGGCTATGTCGGGGCGATTTATGGCCTGCTGACGGTACTGGTGATTGGAGCATTGAGCCGGCGCTATCATAATGCATATCCATATTGATTAATGAGGTTGGGAATTAACTCAACCCCTTAACTACGTATTGATAATAATGCCTCAGCGCAGTAGCTGGCTAGCGGTTCAAACGATGATAAATCAGCATTTGACCGACCTAGTCATCCTTGCGGGAGGTTCGAAGACAAACTCCGAAAATCGGTCGCAAGCTGATTTTTGGAGTTTTTTCTCACTCTCTTTATTTTTCAATCAATTATAAAATTAAAATTCTCACATTTATTTTTAATTTTATGATTGACATCTAATCTTGAGCGTGATAAATTAAGAACATCGAAAAAAGAGGAGGCAGAAAAAATGATGTTTGCTGAAAAAACCAGTCAATTGTCCAACATTATTATTATTCGCATTATTATCTAGGTGATGCGGGCATTTTGGCGTGTTCGCATCACCGCCCTCGATGATGCGAACGGTTCAGCAAATGGTTTATCTGCCAGCAGCTGACTGTTCATGAAACAGTCGGCTGCTTTTTTGTTTAGGGGTGATTTTATGGAAAGCGACATTAGTGGCATTAGCGACATTAAGAAAATAAATAGTAAGAATACGATTAAAATAATAGGAGGATGGCTATGGAAAATGCGACAGAACGAATGACGACGAATGATGAAAAAATGGAACGCGATCCGGTGAAGACGGTAATCTTGGCGTCAATGATGGGGACAGCTATTGAATTTTTTGATTTTTATGCCTACGGAACGGCTTCGGCAGCCTATTTTCCTAAGGTATTTTTCCCTCAGATGACGCCACTGTTAGCTACGCTGCTGAGCCTTTTGACGTTTGGGGTCGCCTTTGTTGCACGGCCAGTTGGCTCATTTGTTTTTGGCCATTTTGGTGATCGCCTGGGTCGGAAAAAGACACTGGTCGTATCGCTTTTGGTAATGGGGGTTGCCACGGTGGCGATCGGTTTCATTCCCGGCTACCAAAGCATCGGGGTTAGCGGCGCGCTGCTGCTTTGTCTCTGCCGTTTCGTTCAAGGAATCGGTCTGGGCGGTGAATGGTCCGGGGCTGTTTTGGTCGCAACGGAAAATGCCCCAGCCGACAAGCGGGCGCTTTATGGAGCCTTTCCTGAAGTCGGGGCACCAATCGGCTTTTTCATCTGCAATGGCTTGTTCTACTTCTTGGAAAAAATGCTGACCCCAGCCCAGATGATGAGCTTTGGCTGGCGGGTGCCTTTCTGGGCCTCATCCGTTTTGGTCGTAATCGGTCTCTACGTTCGGCACCGTCTGCAGGAAACGCCGCTGTTTAAGCTGGCTCAGGAACGCGACAATACGACGCGCTCGCCTTTAAAGGAAGTCTTTAAGGAAAACTGGCGTGAGATCTTGAAAGGCACCTTTTTGATGGGCGCTACCTATGCAATGTTCTTTACACTAACGACGTGGTCACTTTCCTTTGCTACGACAGCATTAGGCTTTAGTCATTCTGAGTTCTTGCTGCTGTTGATGGCGGCGATCGTTGAGTTTGCCGTATTGATCATGACCACTTCAGTCTTGGCTGATAAAGTTGGACGCAAGAAGGTTTTGATGACGGCCTCGGTTGCCTTGGTTGTGTTCTCATTGGTCTTCCCATACTTCCTGGAGGGGCAGCGCAATATGGTCGGCGTGCTGCTGTTCTTAGGTCTGGGCTTTGTGGTAATGGGGACGCTGTATGGTCCAGTCGGTGCGGTCTTGCCAGAGTTGTTCCCGACTAAGGTTCGCTATTCCGGTGCCGGGATCACTTATAATCTGGCCGCCGTAGTTGGGGCAGCCGTTGCGCCAACCATCACAACTTGGCTGATCGCTACGTTTGGCTTGCACTATGCCGGGATGTACATGTTTGTCTTGGCAGTGGTTTCGGTGGTTGCCTGGGCACTGACGCCAGAAACCAAGAATGTTGACTACACGAAATAATGCTTTAGTGAAGTGAAAAGGCATCGCCAAAAATGACGGTGCCTTTTTTATGTTAAGATTAAAAAGATCAATTAAAGCAATTAAGGAAGAGTCTCATGAACAATTGGCAAACGTTTTATTCAGCAGCTCAACAAGCGGAGATTCAATCAAAGCATCAGCGCGGAATTGGTTTTCCGGCCGAACTTTATCAACGGGCGCTCAAAGCTGGCAAATTTATTCCTCACTACCAGCGCATCAAGGCTTGTCAACAGGCACAGCTGCCGCTTTTGACTGAAGATATTCAGAATCTAACGGCAGTGATCAATCATCAGCCCCTTGCCAGCCCTACTACTGGTTCAGCAAAGCGGCGTCAGCGAACCAAGCACAGAACAAGACGGCCGGTGGCTACCAACGCTAAGGCTGCTGCCAAGACTGATGCTAAAAAACAGCTGCAAGGTATGCTGAAGCGTTACGACAGTCTGGTTGCCAGCGCGGAGGAAATCGGCGTAATGCAGTTTGAAAAGCACCGCCGCTATCGAAATCGTGCTTTTGAGATTCTTAATAATCCGGACGCAACGACGGCAGCCATGCATCGCCAGGTAAACTATCTGGAAGGGCAGATTCAGCGCTTGGAAGAACGCATGCAGCAGCGAATGTTTTAGCCACAGCGGAGAAGCTTCAGTCGTTCACTAAAAACGAATCCAATTAAAAAGGGCATGCTACCACTTTTAAAGCGGAGCATGCCTTTTAGTCAGTAAAAATAGGCCAATAAATGAGTTAACGTGCCGCATTCATAAAGAAGATAGCCGCCAAGGCCAAGATAAATCAATGCGCTGATTTGATTGCCATGCTTTTCTAAAATGCCGGCTATTACAGGAAGATGAGTCAAAACCAATGCAAAGAAAAATACAATGATCAGCATTAATGCAAAGGTCAGTAGCGTAGCATAGACTGCTTTGGGAGTAGTCATGGCGGCAAAAAGCGGCGTATAGATGCCGAGATTATCGGCACTGCACGATGTAACCGTGAGTAAGGCGACGTAATTGCTTAGTTTGAAGCCGGTTAAGCCAGTTTGAATATCTTGATCGTCGTCATCATTGGAAAAGAGCAATCGGCAGCCAAAATATAGTGGAATGATGCCTAAAAGGCCCAGCATCCATTCTGACGGGATGGTATGCAGGATTAGTCCCAAGATCAAAGAACAGCTTACCAGAATGATAACGCCGATTACATTGCCAAATAGAATATAGCGGTATTTTCGGGGCGCCTTACTTTGCGCAAAAAAGGCCACTAAAAAGCCAAGATAGTCCAGATTCGTCGAAAGATAGGCAGTTACGGCCGAGATGATTGTATTGAACATAAAAAACTTCCTTGTCGATTAATTAAGGTCGGTTGCTTTAACCATGTGGCAAGTCTGATGGTTGTCAACGGTTGGCCAATGTTGATAATGATAAACGAGTTGACAATTGTAGTCAATTTGGTTTCGCCAAGCTTCAATTTATTGATTCTTCAATGGCAGTAATGTCGATGAAGAGCGAAAGATTTATGACTCGGCCGATCAAGGTTAAGAATGTAATTGAGCTGAGAGAAAAATTGCACTTGAACAATAACCGCATTGGCGTTAAAGTGTAGAAAATCTCTTACAAAAAGGAAGTCGAAAGCATGATTCGTAACTTTACCATCGACCACCAATTAAATCACCGTACGATTCGCAAGTTTAAAGACCAGCCGCTGACTGATGAGCAGTTGACAACGCTGTTTGAAGTTGCTCGTCAGACCGCCAGCAGTGAGTTTTTACAGCAGATGACAATTATTCGAGTAACCGATCCGCAAAAACGGGCCGTGATTCGCGCGGTAAGCACCCAGCCATATGTTGGAGCGGCAGGCGAATTGCTGATGTTTATCACTGATCTGCACCGTAATGAGCTGATCCGGCACCATCAGGGAAATTTTGACGATCGTCGTATTGAAAAAACCGAGATGTTTCTGCAGGCCTATGAAGATACCGTACTAGCCGTGCAAAACGTTTTGATCGCCGCGGAAAGCATGGGGCTGGGCGGCGTGATTCTAGGGTCGATTCAAAATGAGCCCGCTAAGATTATTAATACGCTGCACTTGCCTAAGCATACCTTCCCAACGCTGGGCCTGCAGCTTGGGGTACCGGATCAAGAACCACAGCTGAAGCCTAGACTGCCATTGAATAAGATCATTTTTGAAAATGAGTATCAAGATATTGATCCAGCCAGTCTTAAAGATTATGACCAAATTGTAAATACCTATTATGATCTGCGCGATACCAGTCGCCGTATTGATACGTTTACCGATCAGGTCAATGGCGCTAAGTTGAATGGCACGCCACAGGTTCGTGATCAGATTGCTCAAGCACTGCATGATCAAAAACTGTGTCTGGACCTATAAGTTATTCCGCATCGTTGAAAATAGCGGGGGAATTCGCTATGATCAAACTATAAGGGGGCGGTCAGATGCCTGAATGGTTTGAAAAGACAATGCGGATAATTATTTTGGGAATCTTTGTTTTTGGCATCATCTGGTTTGGCTACCTAATTTTATTAAAGGTCAGCGGCCAGTAGCTAAGACTAAAAAAACGACCGACGGCTGCCGATCGCTTTTTTAACTTTTTTCGGATTTCTTTGGCAAAATGAGCCTGCTGGTATGGCGGGTAGGCATGTTGACAACTGAGAATCTCAGTATTGACTATTGGAAAATATGATTGGATAGTACGGACATGATAATCAAGAAAATAAAAAAACAGTCGCGTGTCAACGACTGTTTGAACAATGCCCCAGACAGGATTCGAACCTGTACATGGTCACCCATACAACGACCTGAACGTTGCGCGTCTGCCAGTTCCGCCACTGGGGCATTTGAAATGTTTAGTTAGGGCTGAAAAGCCAATGCCCCAGACAGGATTCGAACCTGTACATGGTTACCCATACAACGACCTGAACGTTGCGCGTC
>NZ_CANCWQ010000037.1:0-15673 GCF_947381555.1 Limosilactobacillus pulli | reverse complement strand
AACTGGTTCATAGGGAAAGCCTCCGTTTTGATTGTGTTTAGCGATTTAATCATACGGGGAAGGCTTTCCCTTTTTCAATTTAATTTAGAAATTTACACAAAATATTTTACACTCCCATTTTCTCTAATCTTTTTATGAAGTAAGATACAGTTAATTAAATAGATAAACGTAATAATTGATAAAAGTGCTGCTATTCTTGAAATTACTGTGGGTTGATAAAGTATTCGAATAGTGTGTAAACCTTTTGGAAGAGTAACAAGTTTAACAGTTCCCCTGTTAGAATTCTCATAAGTATATTTTTTTCCATTAACTAGTACCTTTAAGTTTTTGGAATAAAAGAAGGGAAGGTCAAGGTCACCACTATTATTAGTTTTTAGAACATAAGTTACTTTATTTGATGAAGCAATTGGATGAGTTAGAAGTTCTTTATTGCTACTATATGCAAAATTATGCTTAAGTTTGTCCTTTTGATATGATGATTTAATACTTTTAACAGGCCAATAGTCAGTATCACCAACGCCATTATAATAATAGTTTGTAAGATATTTAAAAGTAGTAGCATCTACTTTGTAATTGTTAAAGGGTAGTTGAGAAGATAACGTAGGTTTTGTTAAAGCAACGTTATTGCTTTTAGTCCTAATAAATGTTGTAGACCAACTTAATGTTGCAAGAAGTAAACCACAGATTAAAATGCTACTCTTAAATAATTGAACTTTGGAAGTGTTGCTTCTGTTAATTAACGTGGTAGTTATGTCTACAATTACTATCGTAAAGCAAAATGTTGATAAAACTAGAAAACGATAAGGAAATTGAATCATTTTTAGTGGAGTCTTATCTATAATTTTCCAAAAGAAATCAAAAAAAGGTGTTACAAAACAGGTGAAAAATGAACCAAGAATGAAGATAATTTTTGAATTATTTGACAGCTTGTTCCAATTAATTAACGCAACAATTATTATTAGAATAAAAAATGTGCCAAATAATTCATTATCTAAAGATTGAATAATGATATTAGATAATTTCATCTCATTAGCAGTTGTATTAACAACCATTGTTGATGACATTTTCTGATCGGACAACATAGTAAAGAAATTTACCATATAGAAAGAGGACATTAAAATTGTAGAAATGATAGCGTAAAGAAATGATTTAAATTTTTGTACAGTAAAGTTATTATCAACAATCGAAAGAATTAAGATAACTAGAACGAAGATAGAGTATATTAAGACACTTAACAAATGGGAATAGAATGTTAATGACATACCCATTGCCAAATACCACCATTCGTTCTTACCATATAAAATAGAATAAGTTCCATAAACAATTAATGGAAGAAAAGCAGTAGCCGAGATTTCTCCAAAACTAAAACTCCCTATCATGAAGCTAAAATTAAATATGGAATATATATAAATCAAAGCAAAAAAGAATGCCTTTTGATAATTCTTAAAATATTTTAACGAACAATAGTAGGAGAGTAGTGCAGAAATAACTTGAATTAATCCAATGCCAAAGTAGATGCCGATAACCGAATTTTTAAATAAAATAAGTCCGATTGCTAAAGGATATACGGGTAGTAATCCGTAGGCCATATTAATTTGAGCACCTAAATGATTAAAAGAATACGTTGTTATAAATGGAAATATATTTCCATTTTTTAAATTTTTTGCTAAATCATATGCTCGATTTAGATGAAAGCCCATATCTATACCCGTATATAGATTTTTTGACATTATAAATGGAAATAGGATTATTAAACTAGTAAGAGAGAAAATACATACTAATTTAATAAAAAAAATAAATCTTTTTAACATTATTTATATAAAATATCCTTTCAAAAGTTGTGTAATAAAAATGTCTAGCAAAATAGCTAGACTACGATTTTATAGTTTTGCAGTCAGTTTGACATCAGGGTATTTCTGTTTGAACCAGTTTTCCGCAAATTGATTTTCAAACAAGAATAGTGGAGCGCCATAACGATCCTTAACCAGCATATTCCGTGAAGAAGCCATCTTAGGATCAAGCTGTTCTGGATCAACCCAGCGTGCTGTCTTACTACCCAGTGGTTCCATAATAACTTCGGAATTATATTCGTTTTGCATCCGGAACTTGAACACTTCGAACTGCAATTGACCAACGGCACCCAAAATATAGTCGTTGGAGTTATAGCCAGTGTAGAGCTGAACGGCCCCTTCTTGTACCAATTGGTTGATCCCTTTATGGAATGATTTTTGCTTCATAACGTTCTTTGGCGTTACGCGGACAAACAGTTCTGGCGTAAATTGAGGCAGCTTCTCAAACTTGATGTCTTGTTTACCAGTGTAGATTGAATCACCAATTTGGAAGTTTCCGGTATCGTAAAGCCCGATAATATCACCGGCAACGGCATTCTCAACGTTTTCACGCGTATTGGCCATAAATTCGGTCACGTTTGACAAACGAATTGGCTTTTTAGTCCGCTCCAAGGTAACGTCCATGCCCCGGGTAAATTCACCAGAACAAATCCGTACGAAAGCAATCCGGTCACGGTGCTTAGGATTCATGTTAGCTTGAATCTTAAAGATAAAGCCAGAAAACTCTGGTGCCAGTGGATCGATTGATTTGCCGTCTTCTGTCTTGTGTGCCGAAGGGGATGGAGCAAATTTTAAGTAGGTTTCCAGGAAAGTTTTAACCCCAAAGTTGGTCAGTGCTGAACCGAAGAAGACTGGTGTTTGGTCCCCCTTGGCGATCTTTTCTTCATTAAGCTCGCTGCCAGCCATTTCAATCAGTTCCATTCCATCTAAGGCATCTTTCCATTCACCTTCGCCAGCCAATGGATTTTCACCAATCACCTGACCATCTTCATCTAATGGCAGGTAAGGGTTGGCAGGATCCTGTGGGTGGGAAAGGGCAACTCGATGATTATAACGATCATAAACACCCATAAATTGCCGTCCCATCCCAATTGGCCAGTCCATTGGGTAGGTCTCGATGCCCAGCACGTCTTCGATTTCATTTAACAGATCCAGCGGTTCACGGGCATCGCGGTCAAACTTGTTGATGAACGTGAAAATTGGAATTCCCCGCATCTTACAGATTTGGAACAGCTTTTTGGTTTGTGGTTCGATACCCTTGGCACCATCAATTACCATGACGGCAGAGTCAACGGCCATCAAAGTTCGGTAAGTATCTTCAGAGAAGTCTTCGTGCCCTGGCGTATCCAGAATATTAATCCGCTTGCCCTGGTAGTCAAACTGCATTACAGAACTGGTAACGGAAATCCCACGCTTTTTTTCAATTTCCATCCAGTCAGACTTGGCAAAATTGCTGCTGCCGCGTCCCTTAACCGTTCCAGCTTCGCGGACGACGCCCCCAAATAAAAGCAGCTGTTCAGTAATCGTCGTTTTACCAGCATCGGGGTGTGAGATAATCGCGAACGTCCGGCGCTTATTAACGGCTTCTGCCAATTTTTTTGAATCAGTCATTTTTATGTTCCTTTCGAGAATTATCCTATCTATAGTATTACAAATATGGCGTAAAGTCTATCAGCCACGGCATTTAAAAAGGATTAGGAGCTTGCTGCAAACAAGCTTTCTAATCCTTATTTTGCGTCATGTTTTTCTAAGCGATAAATCGTCATACAGTAATCAATCATCGTTTTAACTACTGCGTACAGTGGTACACAGAGAATCATCCCTAACAGCCCGGCAATATTACCCGCTGCCAGCAGCAAAATGATAATTGTCAGTGGGTGAATCTGCAGACTCTTGCCGATGATGTTTGGGTAGATGATGTTGCCGTCAATCTGTTGAACGACAATTACCACCACGATTACCCAGATGATTTTCTGCGGATCAACTGCCAAAGCAACAATTAAAGCTGGTGCAATGCCGATATATGGCCCAATATAAGGAATAATATTGGTGATCCCAGCGACCAGGCCCAAAACGATGGCCATTGGTTCGCCAATAATCAGATAGCCAATGCTGGTACCAATTCCAACACAGATACATTCAATCATTTGCCCAGAGATGTAGGAAGAAAGCGTCTTGTTCATCTGATGCAGCAGTTCAGTAACCTCTTTGGCATGCTTTTCGGAAAAGAACCGCTGAATATTTGGTACAAAGCGGTCGCCATCTTTCAGCATATAGAAAAGCATGACTGGCACGGTTACGACCACGACTACCGCGCTGGTAATCGTGCCAATAATTGAGCCAACGCTGCTGGTTAGACTTGTCAACAGTTTTTCAGCGTATTTCGTGATCTGCTTGTTGAATTGCTGATAATAATCTGCCAGGTCGATCTTACGAATCCATTCATGCTTTTGGGAAGCTTGGGCGAGCCAATGCTGCATGTCATTGGTAGCACTTGGCAGCCAGTGAATCATTTGGTTAAGTTCCTTAATCATTGGTGGAATCAAGACCGCGATACTACCGATAATCAGCAATAACAGCCCTAAAACGATTAACATGCTGGCAATGCTGCGCTTCATCCGCCATTTGCCTAAGCGAATCTTCATTAACAGGCGAAATGTCGGACTGGTCATGTAGTATAGAAAGATTGAAACAATCAGCGGTGCAAAAATTACTGATATGAAGACGATAATGGGATGAAACAGAAAGTCTAGTTTCGTACAAACCCAAATTAAAGTCGCGACAATTAATAGTTCTGCTGACCAAAACAGTAGGCTTTTTCGTTTTATCATTATTTCTTTTCCTTAATAATATAGATTGGTCGCTGCTTGACCTGCATGTAGATGCGGCCAATGTACTTGCCAACGATCCCAATACATAGCAGTTGAAGTCCCCCGAATAATAGGATGATACAGATCAATGAAGCCCAGCCAAAGACACTGCTACTTGGTTCGACAATCCGCCGAATGATAACAAACAGCAAGCCTATAATTGAAAGGGTAAATGAGGTCGTTCCCAGCCACACAGCAATCGAAAGTGGCGCTTGTGAAAAATCAGTGATGCCGTCCATGGCATACTTGAACAGTTTCCAAGTTGACCAGTCAGTTTTACCGGCTACTCGTTCAACATTATGGTAGTCTAGATATTTGGTCTTGAATCCGACCCAACTGAAGATACCTTTTGAAAAGCGATTATATTCTTTTAATGACAGAACGGCATCAACCATCTGCCTCGTCATCATCCGGTAGTCACGCGCACCGGGAACGATGTTGGTTTGTGAGATACGGTTAATGACGTGATAAAACTGATCGCTTAAAAACGACTTGAATTTGGCTTCGCCAGCGCGATCGACGCGGCGCGTGCCGATACAATCATACTCACCAGTTTTAATCAACTCATACATTTGTGGCAAAAACTCAGGCGGATCTTGTAAATCAACGTCCATCACCACGACGTAATCTCCAGTGGCGGCTTGTAATCCAGCGTATAATCCGGCTTCTTTACCAAAGTTGCGGGAAAAAGAAACGTAGTGAACACGCTCAGGATCTTGTTCATGAAGCTTGCGCATTTCCGTCAGTGAGTTATCTGATGAACCGTCATTGACAAACCAATATTCAATTTGCAGATCGTTTATTTGACGAACGACTTTTTCCACGGCTGGGTAGAATAATGGAATTGACTCTTCTTCGTTATAACAAGGAACTACAATTGATAATTTTGACATTTTAAATTCCAACCTTACTTTTTTCAACGATTATATAATATATCATTATAGCCCATAAACATGAGTTAACATGGCGGATTTTACAATTTGTCATTGATTAGTCTTTACGGATTCTTTAAATCTTTTAGCAAAATTTGACGATAGCGCTTTACATCTGCTAAAGTTAGAGGGTTAGTTATGATAAAAATTTGATTTATTGGAGTATAGCAAGACAATGAATGGTGACTATCAAACGCGTGCCGAATATCGACACGATCATAATCAAAATAATCAATCACAAAATAGTCCTAAAAAGCCGCGCAATAAACTGCGCTGGGTCTATCGTTTTATTGGTTTGATCATCGTATTACTCTGTATCGGTGGTGCCTATGAGTATCATAAGATTCACAGTACTGCTCAAGGCGTCTTTTCTGATGGATCAGGCAAGATCAGCAAGAAACTGAAAGAAGGCAAGCCAGTATCGGTTTTGGCAATGGGAACCGATGTTGGCGCGCTGAATCGTGGTAACAAAGGCGGTAATACTGATACGCTTGAGCTGATAACCATAAATCCACAAAAAGAAACGATCACTATGACCAGCATTCCGCGTGATATCCTGATCAAGGTTGATACTGATGAAGGCGCGGATTATGTCAAATTGAACGCTGCTTATCAGATTGGCGGGGCTAAGCAGACTGTCAAACAGGTTAAAGAACTCTTGGGCGTGCCAATTGATTACTACGCGCTCGTTAATATGGGGGTTTTGAAGAAGGTCGTTAACGCGGTTGGCGGGGTTGACGTCAATAATCCATTTGCCTTTGACTATGAAGGTCAGCATTTTGCTAAAGGCAAGCTGCATTTGAATGGTCATGACGCCTTGCAGTATTCTCGGATGCGTTATGATGATCCTAAAGGTGATTATGGTCGGCAAAATCGGCAACAGCAGGTTATGAAAAGCGTTATGAAGAAGTTCAAAAAATCCGGTTCCATTTCGGCAGCCAACAAGATTTTGGATGCCGTTAAGGACGGGGTTAAGACCAATATTCCAATTGACAACGTGGCAACTCTGTACACCAACTATCATGTTGCACTGAAGAACATTAAGACTGAACATTTCCAAGGTTTGGATGCTACGATTGAGGGCGTCTCCTTCCAAATCGCCTCGCCTAAGGAAATCAACCGCGTTTCGAAGCTGATTCGCAATCAACTAGGTTTGAAGGCTAAAAAAGTCGTTAATAATGAAACCAAGATGTACAACCTGCAGACGACTTATGATGGTTACACTAATACCAACTTTGTCTTGCCAAATGGTGCTGCTTACAACACGCCAGGCAGTGGTACCAGCAATACGATCAGCTCGTCATCTAAAAAGTCCAGCTCGTCATTGAGTGATAGTTCCACGTATGGAACAACGACCAGTTCAGATACGACTTATGGTTCTTACTCAACTGACTATTCGACTGGTTATGGTACGGCTGGATACTAATATAGATATGAGAAAGCCTTGCCGCGGTTTTGCCATGGCGAGGCTTTTTAAATATATGTCCCGGGAAATAATCGGAATATCGGAAATAATCGTTTTATCTTGATGATAGAACCATTGTTATGAAACCTTTACTTCTAATCAAAATGCTCTAAACTGAAATATAAAAGGGCTGAGATGGGATAATCAACTTAGCATGAAAAATTGGGGATGATGGCTTTGCGACTCTTGGTAACTGGTGGGGCCGGCTTTATCGGCAGTCATTTTATTGATTATGAATTGGCAAACGATCAAAACGTTGAGATCGTTAATCTGGATGCTCTGACCTATGCTGGTAATACAGTCAATAATGCTCTGGCAGCTGGTAATGCTCGCTATCATTTTGTTCATGGCAGTATCAACAATCGGGAGTTGGTTGACTGGCTGCTCAAGGAATTTGAAATTGATCACATTGTCAATTTCGCGGCTGAATCGCATGTTGACCGTTCACTAAAGGATCCGGAGCTATTTACCAAAACCAATGTATTAGGAACGCAGGTGCTGCTGGACGCGGCTTATCAAGCCAACATTCAAAAGTTCATTCAAATATCGACTGATGAAGTCTATGGTACGATGCCGCCTGGTCAATCGGCCAAAGAAGACGATCCGTTGCATCCCAGTTCGCCATATGCCGCCAGCAAGGCTAGTGCCGACCTGCTGGCATTAGCAATGGTGCACACGTTTGAAATGCCAATCTGTATTACGCGCAGCACCAATAACTTTGGTCCCCGTCAGCATCATGAAAAACTATTGCCGATGCTGATTCAAAATGCATTGCGTAACCGGCCATTAATGCTGTATGGCCAAGGTACCGATATTCGCGATTGGTTGTATGTCAAGGACAACTGCGCGGCGATTGATTTGGTTTTGCGTCATGGTCAGCTGGGGCAGATCTTCAACATCGGTGCTCATCAAGAAAAGAGCAATAATGAAGTCACGGCACTGGTCCAGTCAGAATTAGGCTTTTCTGATCAACTGATTCATCACGTCACAGAGCGTCCAGGGCATGATCTGCGCTATTCACTTGATACCACCCGGATTGAAAACCAGTTGCATTGGAAACGACAGACCGATTTTGAAAATGGTTTGAAAGAAACGATTGCCTGGTATCGCAAGCATCAACGCTGAACAAAAGATATTGTCCTTTAAGCAGTCGGTGAATTAGCTGGTTGTTTGGAGGGCTTTTTATTTACCCGTGAAAAGTTCTAAAAAGATCTAAAAGGATATAAAAATATCAATTGATGGTGACATAATGCTAAATCCATCTAATACCTTGATTTCTAAACAATATTTTTAGTATTTGATATTAACTTCAAAATCTACAGTTCGATCATTCGTCATAGTCGAGCTGTTTTTATAATAGTAGAAAAAATTTAAAAATAGCGTCTGGATCGCTTACTAAAAAATTTTTTGATACCGATCTAGCAGGCACTATTACGTTTTACCTGGACTAAAATTCATGCTAAGTCTTGATATATCAACGTTTAGCAACTAAGATAGTCTTTAGCTGTTTTGGAAACGATGATAATTTTGATCATATTTCCAAATTTATTTTTGACGATTTTAGGGGCATATCAAACGATAAATCAGCCGGCAATTATACATTGAATGCAATGCAATATGCGGCTGACCAAAAATAAGAAATTGAGTTTTGCTCTGCTTTTGATCGCCTTAACGTACGATTATGAAATCTATTTTATAACCTTGATTTGAAATGGCTGGTCAAGGCGTTACAACATATGGTGTGGAAAAAGTCAACCCTGACTAGATATTGTGTTTTGATTTGAAACTGGCTACTATAGATACTGTTCAAAAAAGGAGAGGATCATCATGAAGCTGCAGACGGAGAAAAACACCGGGCTAAAGAGTCTGGCTGATTTGAAAGTTGTAAAACGCGACGGGACAAAAACGCCTTTTTATGCATATAAGCTTAACTTAGTATTTAAGGCCCTTGACGCGGATTGGGCAACTCAACAATCCGTCTGCAAGGCCTTAGAAGAAGCCTTTAGCGATCAGGAAAGTGCCACGACGGTCGAGATTGCCAAAGCCTTTGTTGATGGGCTGCGTCAGGCGGGTCATGATGATCTGGCTACGCGCTACCTTGAATACCGTAAGCAAGATGAGGAAGCCTTTGCTGAAGCTACCAATCCAATGAACAAGCTGCATCAATTGTTTGGCCGCGATTCACATATCGTGCACGAAAATGCCAACAAAGACTCACGAGTCTTCAACACGCAGCGCGACCTGGAAGCTGGTGTGGTGAGTCGGGCACTGGGACTCAAAATGCTGCCAGGCATCGTTGCCAAGGCACATCTACGCGGCGATATTCACTGGCACGATTTGGACTACTCTCCAGTTATGCCAGAAACCAACTGTTGTCTGATTGACTTTGACGAAATGTTCAAAAATGGCTTTAAGATTGGGAATGCGTGGGTTTCTTCACCACGCTCCATTCAAACGGCCACAGCTCAGATGTCGCAGATTATTGCTAACGTAGCTTCACTGCAATATGGTGGCTGCTCGGCCAACCGCATTGACCAGCTGTTGGAACCATATGCTCAGCTGAACTACGACAAGCACATGAAAGACGCTGAGGAATGGGTGGCACCAGACAAGCGCGAAGCCTACGCCAAGGCCAAGACCAAAAAAGACATCTATGACGCCATGCAGGCACTGGAATACGAAATCAACACGCTTTATTCCAGTCAAGGGCAAACGCCATTTACTACGATCAACTTTGGTCTGGGAACGTCATGGATCTGCCGTGAGATTCAAAAGGCCATCTTGCAGATTCGCATCAAGGGTCTGGGCAAGGAACACCGGACAGCGATCTTTCCTAAGCTGATCTTTACGCTCAAGCGCGGTTTGAATCTCAAGCCAGGCGATCCTAATTACGACATTAAGCAGTTGGCCCTGGAATGTTCAACCAAGCGGATGTATCCTGACCTTTTGATGTACGACAAGATCAAGGAGATCACCGGCTCATTTAAGACACCAATGGGCTGCCGGTCGTTTTTGCAAGGCTGGAAAGATGAAAACGGCAAAGAGGTCAACTCTGGTCGGATGAATCTGGGCGTGGTTACGGTCAACCTGCCACGGATTGCCTTGGAAGCTCATGGCGACAAGCACCTGTTCTGGCAGATTTTTGCTGAAAAGATGAATATTGCTAAAATCGCGCTGGACTATCGGATCAAACGGACCAAGGAAGCCAAGCCGGAAAACGCGCCCCTGCTTTACATGTATGGCGCGTTTGGCAAGCGGCTAAAGAGAGACGACAGCGTTGATGAGGTCTTCAAGAACAGCCGGGCAACTGTATCGTTGGGCTACATCGGCCTGTATGAGGTCTGCTCAACGTTCTACGGTCCAAAGTGGGAACACAACAAAGAAGCTCACGATTTTGCGGTTTCGATTGTCAAGGAAATGCATGACCTGTGTGCCGAGTGGGAAAAAGAAGAAGGCTACCACTTCAGCGTCTACTCTACGCCAGCCGAGTCTTTGACGGATACGTTCTGCCGCGATGATGAAAAGAAATTTGGCCTGATTGAAGACGTTACGGACAAGGAATACTACACCAACAGCTTCCACTACGATGTTCGTAAGCATCCAACGCCATTTGAGAAGCTGACGTTTGAAGAGGACTTCCCTAAGTATGCAGCGGGTGGCTTTATTCACTACTGCGAATATCCAAACTTGCGTCAAAATCCAAAAGCCTTGGAAGCCGTTTGGGACTGGGCATACGATCACGTGGGCTACCTAGGCACCAACACTTCGATCGATCAATGCTTCAAGTGCGGCTTTAAAGGCGAGTTCAAGGCCACGGCGCGCGGTTTCAAGTGTCCACAATGCGGCAACACTGACCCCGCGACCTGTGACGTGGTTAAGCGGACTTGCGGCTATCTTGGCAATCCTCAGGCGCGGCCAATGGTTCACGGGCGGCACGAAGAAATCATTCACCGGGCTAAGCACATGGATCCCGGCATGATCAAGACGGCCGCTGAATTCCAACGGAGCCGGCAGTTGGATGACAAGGCACATGCCAACATTACCGGCGATCAGATCTAAGTGACCACGTCTGCAAAATATTGCCGACTTAAAATGGCATCACATTAAGTATCAGCGCTTCAATCAAAATTAAATAACTTGTGAATACCGCTAAGGGTCCGCATTCGGCTAGACCGAACGTTGGGCTCTTATTGTTTTAGAAAGGAAGAAAATTATGCCAAAAGAACGTCCAATCAGACTCCCTAAGAATCCAAAACCTAAAGAATGGCTGGCCGCGGATCACTCACTGCAATATATTGCTGACTACAAACCGTTTAATTTTGTTGATGGTGAAGGAGTCCGTTGCAGTCTTTACGTCAGTGGCTGTCTGTTCAACTGTCCCGGCTGTTACAACAAAGCCGCGCAAAACTTCCACTATGGTCAGCCATATTCCCAGGAGTTGGAAGATCAGATTATTGAAGACCTGGATCATGACTATGTCCAAGGTCTGACGCTGCTGGGTGGGGAACCGTTTTTGAATACTCAGGTTTGTTTAAAGATCATCAAGCGCGTGCGCAAGGAGTTTGGCCACACCAAAGACATCTGGTCATGGTCAGGCTACACTTGGGAAGAACTGCAGCAGGAGTCCTATGACAAGCTGGAAATGCTGAGCCTGATCGATATTTTAGTTGATGGGCGTTTTTTGGAAGGACAAAAAGATCTGACGCTGCAGTTTCGTGGCAGTGCCAACCAGCGTATCATTGACGTGCAAAAATCATTGAAAGCCAATAAGGTTATTATTTGGGACAAGCTGGTTCACTAGAAAAGAGGCTATCATGACACTAAAAATTAACAATCTGCATGTCATTATCAAAGAAACCGGCGAAGAAATCTTAAAAGGCGTTGATCTAACGGTGCCAACCGGCGAGATTCATGCCATTATGGGTCCTAATGGCACGGGCAAATCAACGCTGTCGGAAACGATCATGGGCTATCCGGCCTATGAGGTCACGCAGGGCACGGTGGAGTTTGATGGCCAAGACGTCTTGAGCAGACCAGTCAACGAACGCGCCAGATTGGGAATGTTTTTAGGAATGCAGTATCCGGCTGAGATTCAAGGGGTCAACAATGCCGACTTTATTCGCACGGCAATTAATGCCCAGCGTCCCGAAAACGATCCACTGCCGGTGATGCAGTTTATCCAGCGTCTCCAGGAAAACATGGCCTTGCTGGAAATGCCCGATGATATCACCGACCGTTACTTAAACGTGGGTTTTTCCGGTGGTGAAAAAAAGCGCAATGAGGTTTTGCAGATGCTGATGCTGCAGCCTAAACTGGCCATTTTAGATGAGATTGACTCTGGGCTGGATATTGACGCGCTGCGAATCGTGGCCAAGGGGATCAATCATCTGCGCGGGCCTGAGTTTAGTGCCTTATTGATTACTCATTATGAGCGGTTGCTGGAATACGTTACGCCAGACAAGATTCACGTCATGGTGGATGGGCGGATCGTCAAGACGGCGGGACCAGAACTGGCTGACGAGTTGGAAGCAGATGGTTATGCTAAGTATGAGCAAATAAGAAGAAATGGCGTGAGCGAATGAATCAACAACTTTTAAGTCAAGTGATGGCCAGCTGCGTGAATGAACCAGACTGGCTGATGAAAAAACGACAATTGGCGGTTTTGCTTCAGGAGCGGTTCAAAAGCACGCCAGCCGCGGAAAAGATCATGACTGCCTGGCGGGAAAATCCCAGACTTGCTCAGCTCAACCAAGCAACCGGTGAGCAGATAAATGCCGATCAATCCCAAACCGCCACTCAGAATACGGTTGGTTGCGTTAATCTGCCTTTATTTGCCGCTGCGAACGCCTATCCTGAATTGCTGCAGGAAAATCTGATGGAAAAGGCGATCTCCTGGCAGGACAGTCAGCTCAATGCCATGCATCTGGCCTTATTGAATGGCGGGCGCTTTATCTATATTCCAGATGGCACGATCGTCAAAGAACCAATTGAACTGACCGTTGACTGTCCATTGCCGAACTATCATAATCTGGTGATCGTCGGTGCCGGTGCGCAGGCAACCATTGTCGAGCACCAAATCGCCACGGGCAGGCAGCCGGCCTGTTTTGGCACGGAACTGCTTTTAGGCGATGGCGCGCGGGTCGATTACTATCAGTCCAATCGTTTTTCGGCCGAGCGCAATCACCAGGCGGTCAGGGCATATCAAGCACAGCACTCAGTTTTGAATATGTATCTGGCTTTATTTGACGAGCATGATTTGACGACCGATTTTTATGCCAATCTGGATGGTCAAGGTGGCGAAGCTGAGATCAAAATGGTCACGATCGCCAGTGGCCAGCAGATTCAAGGCGTCCAGACCCAGATTCTTAATCATGGTCCGCATACGGTCGGTAATATCGTCCAAAACGGCGTGGCCAAGGACAAAGCCGTTTTGAACTTCCACGCGGTTGGCAAAACCGAGCGTGGAGCATATGGCGCCAATTCGCAGCAGCAGAGCCGCATTCTGACGCTGTCGGATGAGTGCAAGGGTGAGGCAGATCCCGTGCTGCTGATTGAAGAAAATGACGTTAATGCCGGACACGCGGCCAGTATCGGCAAGGTTGACGCGGATGATCTCTATTACTTGGAATCACGCGGCCTCAGTGAGCATGAAGCGCAGGTATTGCTGACGCGGGGCTTTTTACTGCCGGTTTTAAATCAGTTCCCTGATCAGAAGCTGCGAGAACAATTGATAAATGAATTAGAGCAGCGATTGGAGGCATAGCGATGAGTGAAGAAGCCAAGCGGCAAGCCGAAGACAAAGCCGCGATTCAAGAATTTGCCGATCAGCATTATGAATTCGGCTTTCATGATGATGTTGAGCCGATTTTTTCAACCGGGGTCGGACTGACTGAAGATACGGTGCGCGAAATCTCGCGGCGCAAGCACGAACCAGACTGGATGCTTCAGATTCGCCTGGATGCCTATCATCAATATCGGCAAATGAAGCTGCCTGATTTTGGCCCTGATCTGAGTAAATTGGATCTGGATCAATTGCGCTATTTCCAGCGGCCGACCGATCACGTGGCCCGCAGCTGGGATGACGTACCGCAGGCAATGAAAACGACTTTTGAAAAGATGGGCGTTCCCGAAGCCGAGCGTAAATATCTGGCTGGGGCCACGGCACAATATGAGTCAGAGGTCGTTTATGCCAATTTAAAACGTGACCTTTCACGGCAAGGCATCATCTTTATGGATACTGATACGGCCGTTCAAAAGCATCCTGAGATTGTAAAAAAGTATTTCGCAACGCTGGTTCATCCAGCTGACAATATTTTCGCGGCTTTAAACACGGCAGTCTGGTCGGGCGGTACGTTTATCTATGTACCAAAAGGCGTGCATGCCGACGCGCCATTGCAGAGCTTTTTTAGAATCAATGCCGAAAATACGGGGCAGTTTGAGCGGACGCTGATCGTGGTTGAGGATGGCGCGAGCGTTAACTATGTCGAAGGCTGCACGGCACCAGTCTATTCAGAAGACAGTCTGCATGCGGCCGTCGTGGAGGTGTTTGTCCATCCTAACGCCTTTTGCCGCTATACGACGATTCAAAACTGGTCCAGCAACGTCTACAGCCTGGAGACCAAGCGTGCTGAAGCTGAAGCGGGGGCCACGATGGAATGGGTTGACGGTAATCTGGGTTCCAAGGTAACGATGAAATATCCCAGCATTTATCTGCGGGGGCGTGAAGCTAAGGGAACCATGCTGTCGATTGCATTTGCCAATGGTCCGATTGATCAGGATACCGGTGCCCGCATGATTCATCAGGCTCCGCACACGCATTCAACGATAATTTCCAAATCACTATGTCGGGCAGGCGGCATCTGTGACTATCGCGGCGAGGTCAAGATGGATGAAAACGCGCACGGTTCAAGCTCGCATGTTGAATGTGACACGATTATCATGGATGACGATTCAAGTTCAGATACGATTCCATATAATAAAGTCGCAGTCGGGGACGTAACGATGGAGCACGAGGCCAAGGTATCCAAAGTTTCTGAAGAAGAACTCTACTATTTAATGTCGCGTGGACTGAGCGAAGAAGAAGCAACCAAAATGATCGTTATGGGTTTTATTGAACCGTTCACCAAGCAGCTGCCGATGGAATACGCGGTGGAATTGAATCGTTTGATTGATTTTCAAATGGAAGGCTCGGTCGGCTGATTTTTGGAACGGAAGCATTTTGCGTAGTCGAAATTTCAACCTGGCTTGCCAAGTTATGCTTCATCAGCAAAAAACGCGAAGCTTGGTCACCCAGTTTCTAAGATTGAAGCGATAATTTGAGCTTGGCGAGGTAGTCTTTGAATTATCAGTTAAGCTGTTTGATGGGAAATAACAGTGAATTAGCACCGAAAATGCCGATCAAAGATTACAAAATTGTCACAAAAAGGGTCATAAATTCCTAAATTTTAGGATTTATGACCCTTTTTTATGAAAAATAAAAATGGTGGATTATAGAATGAAGTTAGCCACCCAGTTGGTGGTAAATAAAAAACGCCATTCGGCGTGACATCAGGTATC
>NZ_CANCWQ010000036.1:0-17061 GCF_947381555.1 Limosilactobacillus pulli | reverse complement strand
CTCCTTTTTTAGTCTACTTTGAGTCTAACCTTGTTAGGCTTTTTTTGTTAAATGTTACGAACTAGCAAATCGCGTATTCATTATATATAGTTGCATTTGGATCATTGATTGACCCAGACGATCGTTATAGCTGCGTCAGACACATTCTTGAATCCAGTTTTGCCCTATGCCCATGACGCTAGTTGTTAAAAATGAATAACTCAATTTTAGTCGTATCATGGCAAAATGGTCAATAGCAGTTTAAGTAAAACGATCAACCAAAACTAACTCCATTTATTTGGTCAGTTGCAGCAGCGACTGCTCCGCTTTCTAATTCAAGTCATACGCCACGTTAATGCATTTGCGAATTCTTTAGTTATTGATTACCTTCCCGTGGTACGATGCGGCCATCTGGATAAACATAATAGTCGTGTCCATCATAGCTGCCAGCCGTGTAGTTACCATTGCGATACGCTGAGTCTTGGCCACGAATCCAATAGGCCGGCTGACCATGCTCATCGGTTGCCATCGTACCATTGCCTTCCGACATATATGACCACTGAATATCGCCATTGCCATATTTGGCATCAACTGCAGCAATGGCTTCCTGAACCGAATTAATGGCATGCTGCTCAGCCTGGATGCCATTTTGAGTGCTCGGATTGGTTGCCGATTGTGAATCTGACTGACTGGAGCTGGTCTGATTTGCAGCTGAGGACTCGTTTGTCGCTGCAGTCGATGAACTGATTTTATCAGCATGATGGCTGGACTTTTTGGCAGTTGATTTTTGATGATAACTGGCTGACCGTGATGTGGATCGCGAATGCGAGGATGCATGATCTTCGTAGTTTTGGCTGCCACAGCCCGCTAAAAGCAGACTGCTTAGCCCAATGATGCTTAGTAGTTTTAATTTATTTTCCATAATAATCCCCCAAAAATTAAGCATAGTAGCTGCCGGCGATCCTCAATCAGCCACCTGCTTTTAGAAAAATTAACCTCCAGGCCGCACGTAGTTTAATCAATGATAAAATAGTTATAGTACATACGAAAAAAGGAGACCGATCGTGGCTGGTAACTTCGCATTTTTAAAATCCTATCATGGCATGCATAAGCTGCAACATCTTTCTCGGATGGCGGAAAAGGCCTACCGCAATGGTCAGTATGCCACTGAGGCACTTTTGATCCGAGAGATCAGTGGCCGTTTGATTCGCAAGCTGGTTAAGCGTGAGTTCCCCGACATGGACAAGCATTTTAATAGTGAGGATGGACTTAAAAAAATGCAGTCAACTCATTTATTAAACGATGAAATGATCACGCTGCTGACTCAGCTACGTGAATCTGGTCGTCATCCCCAGCTCATTGGTGCCCAAAACGCCTATCAAATCTTGGTTAAGCTGCACTACGTCTTGATCTGGTACGTTAATCGCTATTTGGATGGTCATGAAGAACCTGACCATTTCCATATCCATCATAATTAAAAACGGGACCCAGAACATGATTCTGAGTCCTGTTTTTTAATTCTCTTTTTGTTTGGACAATTTAACTACCAATACTATTGACAGCAGCAGTCTGATCAATAGCAGCATACCGATAAGCAGATTGCGCTGTCGCTTTTGGCGTTCGGCCCTAACTGTGTGACCACAATCGGCGCAGATCCTGGTATGGGCTTTTAATGGCACCTTACAATGCGGACATTTCATAGACAACACATCCTTTGATTTGATTGATTCTATTTTAGCGCGATTCGGATCAAAATAGCTGTTCTTTTCTAAAAGTTCTTTGATTAGGTAAAACGTTATTAAGACAGACTTTTAACCCTTTAATCACCATCTTATTCAGATTTTTTATAAAAAAGGCTTGCACTTAGTAAACCGTTATACTATTATATTTATGGGTCGTAAGGAAAGTGTTTTCAGATTCTGCTTTCTTTCATAACTTGTTTTATCGTGAAACCGCTCATGCCGACAGTCGACGACGATCATCCTGGCCACGCCAACGACGTCCGTCAACGTCAATCCATCGACTGTCTGTCAGCGTTTGACCGACCCTTCCTTCTACCGTCTGGGTACGCCAACTCAAACGGCCGGATGTTCAATTTAACCTCAAGGCGATCATTCGTCTTTCCTCAAAATCGTGAAGCCGCAACACTGAAACGCCAATCCACAGTGTCTCTCAATCCCTTTAATCCACTTTTAGGCTTCACATCTGATCATCCTTGTCTACAGGCTCATTTTAAGACTGACTCTTGTTCACTCTAATCATTAAAAATTTAATCCATATTACATCCATGAGCCTGCTGACAATATTAAAAACCGTCATCGAATTCTGCGTTCGATGACGGTTTTTATTTATACCTGTCTTACTTTGCTTAAGGCATCAGCTACGGCTTCACTCAGCGCGCGGCTGGTCGTGGTTGCGCCAGAGATTGCATCAACGTCTGACGTATTGGCTCTAATCATATTTTTTTCAAGCTGCTCAAAGGCCGCCTGACCGATCTCTTCATTTTCATGGTTTTCCAAGATCTCGATCTGCTGCAGTTTTTGCTTTTGGTATGTAACTCGAACGACGATCCGGCCACCCATGCCATCATCTGAAACACCCAAGTATTGATCCGGTCCTACCATATAATGCTGAGCCGACATATCCAACAAGTCATTGATATGAACGGTCACTGCATCATGCAGCCATTTTACGTTGACCGCATCCGATTTTGGCTTGGCGGCATTTTCACCGGCAAGCTTACCAAAAATCAGACATTCAGCCAGGTTACCACCACTTTGATAGTAGTTGGCGGCAATTCCTCCCAATTCTCCGGCACTGTACAAATGTGGAATCGGCTGATCATCAACGTTTAAAACGCGCGTCTTTTCATCATGCTGTGGACCACCCTGCGTATTCAAGACGTTGCTGGCCAGTTCAATGGCATAGTATGGACCCGCACCAAATTTACGCATCGTATCGGTATCACGTCCCGTTTGGTAGTCACGCCCTAATTCTTTATAATGGTTGAAATCAGTAACCGTCTGCGTCAGGCTGATCACGGGAACGTGCAGCTGCTTGGCCAATTCCGGCAATGAATCCGCACTGATCAGTTTTTGCATGAATTTAGGATAAGGCAGGCGCCGATCCTCTTTTTCCTGTTGTTCAAAAACCTCATACTGGGCTTGATCAAATACCAGATAGGGATGCTTTTGGTAGTGCGGCAATACCCAGTGGCCATGTGAATACAGATGTCCATGACGTGCCGGTTGATTCTCGGCAAAAAAGCGTGTCCCATCATCGCCAATCACGAAAATACTGCCATGATTTAACTGTGACCAGCTTTGGATGACCCGCCCCCGATGCTGCGTCCCTTCTTCTGCAAACGTTAGGCCCGCCAGCGTACCGAAACTTTCATAGTTGCCCATGTGCCACAGTTTGGCCTGTACCTCTTGCGCCATTTTGATGCCATCGCCACGGTTGAACAGTGACCCCATTGGCATTAACGCTGGCTTTTGCAAGTAGTTTTGAATCATTTCACGATTGTTTTCAAAACCACCCGTTGCCAGTACCAATCCATTTTTTGCGGCAATATTATAATTCTCGCCCCGTCGCCGCAACTGAACTCCCTTGACGATACCAGTTTGAGGATCTTGATAAAGGTGTCGTGCCCGAGTATTAAGCCAGACGTCAATCAAATTGGCACGGTCGATCACGTTTTGACGCAGGATCTTCCAAAGGGCCGCATCCTTATCACGCCGATGAACCAGGGCAATATCAACTGCCTCGCTATCATCAAGCTCAGGATATTCGGCCAATGAATGCTTGGGTACGACTGGATCCCCCAAGCGAATATCGTCTTTCCAGCTGATGGCCCGAACCCCCAGATATTTTTCAAAATAATCCGGCATATTCATCAGCCCGCGCAGGTAGGTCTGCATCAGTTTGGCTGGTACCAAAAAATCATCATTAAGCTGCTGATAGTATCTGGTTAATTGGCCGATTCCCTTTCCCATTGCGACGTGCTGAGAGGCATAGCGCGTATTGCCCCCTTCTCTTCCCAGTGGTGCCGCATCAACCAGCAGCACATGGGCTCCCGCATCTGCTGCAAAGCGTGCTGCCGTGGCACCAGCACCGCCAAAACCTACAACGACCACGTCATACTGAGCATTCCATTGAACATCATTGGCCTGCATTTATTTCATCCCTTTACTCAAATTAGTCTCATTTCTAGTCTAACTGAACCTATCAATCATTGCCAATCATAAAAAGCCGCTCGTAAGCGACTTAATCGTTTAACTATAGCTTGCCGAAACTCGCTGATCTTAAGTGAACCAGTGACTCGTTTACTCGGCAACATTTAGGCTGTTCGATTTTAAATTAACCATTATGTAAACAGCTTAGTTGATGCCCAATTCATCTCCGTAATTCTGACTGCCGTCTTGTACATCATCTAAACAATTGATCATTATTCTGATGAGCCCGACTAGGCTGTCCAGTCATAACAAAGTCCAAAAAAGGCATTACCGACAATCGCCGCTTGATGTGGCTTATCAACCAGCTTGATTCCTTGACTTTCCCAGCTAATCAGCGGTGCCTTGAGACTGTTGTGATAAAACCGCACGTGGCGGCCTTCATAAATCTGGATCGTTCCTTTTTTAAGACACTCGACTGGAACAAACTCGAGCTGTGGCTGAGCATCACGGCATTTTGACCACTTGATCGGCTCAGGCAGCTCAAGATTGTCAAAGCGTGCACAGTTTAGTACCTGCTCCAAAACTACGCGGCCGCGAAAGATGACGTTATCACGCTCCGTTCCGCTCAGCAGCTCTCCTGGCAGTCCATCAGTAAAGCACATCTGCCGTTGATAATGACTTTCCAGCATCTTAAGCTCTGGTGGCAAAACAGCACAGTAACCCTTTGAACAATGATAGACCATCAATTCATACGTAAGCATCGTTATCCCCATTTCAACAATTGTCATCGGACTCACCCCTCCATCCGATGCAACGAAATATAAATTACTTTCAATTAACTTACATTTATAACTAGACGCATTTGGTGGTTCATGCATAATTTTAATTATTGCAAACAATTTTATATTTTGCAAAACGAACCACCGATTTTTTGAAACCGTTTTGCCGGTACTAATACGTATTCTGTCACCATTTTAGTTTTAGGATAAATTTGTAAATTAACGCATAAACTGTCTTTAGCTTTTCTGAGTCGATCTCGCCTGAGATTGATCCGTCTTTTTTACCGATACTTTAAAGTCAACCACCATCGGCTAAAGTCGATGGCTTGTGGGCAAACACCCCAGTATTGAGTGTCCGAACCACAATTTGCATAGATACGGACGATTTACTCAAACAGCCGCAGTTGCTTGAGCAGTGATCATCTAATTACCAATGCCTTTTACATTCCCAGGTTGCCATAGGAATGAGCCTAGCTTTTTGACTAGGCTTTTTGTTGTTTTTGGAGTCCTTTTTCTAAAATATTCAGTGCTGCATTATAATCACGGATATGATGAACATGGCACCGTGGACATACCCATTCACGATCTGCCAGTGTCAGCTTTTCGGTCCCGTCACTTCCCATTACAAAACCGCAGTCATAACAGGTTTGGGTCGTGTTTTTAGGGCTGACCGTGATAAATTGACGGTCATAAAGGTCGGCTTTGTATGACAACATCCCCAAGAAAGACCGCCAGCCAACATCACTGATGCTCATTGCCAAGGCATGATTTTTTAACAGATTCTTACTCCGCAATTCTTCGGCTACAACGAGATCTTGGTTCTTGATCAGTGCTGTAGACGTGCGTTGGAGAAAATCATGGCGGCGGTCAAATACCCGTGCATGGATCTTAGCGACTAACAAACGCTGCTTCTGGTAGTTTTTGCTTTCCCGCAAGGAACGCTGCTCTTTCTTAGCTCGGCGTTGTCGGCGTGAAAGAGTGCGCTGTGCTTTAGCTAATTTTCCCTTGATTGTTCGATAGTAGCGTGGGTTAGCGATGGTTCGACCATCACTGGCAGTCAGAAAGTTTTCCGTGTTTAGGTCAATGCCAATTTGCCGATTAGTGCGGCTAAGCTTAGGAACAAAAGGTGTATCTGAACCTAATTGCAGCGACAAAAAGAATCGATCAGCAGCATCTTTGGAAATGGTTACCGTACCAATGCGTGTTTCACCTTGACGATCCAATAGTCGCTGCTGAGCACCTTTGACACGCAAACGTCCTAGTTTGGGTACCACGATATGTTTGCGGTCTTCAAAGCAGACGGTACCGTTGTCTAGCCGGGCCGTCTTTTGTTTTGGATATTGACAGTTGGTCTGGTATCGCCAAGCATAGCTTTTACGATGAAATTTTGGCACACCAGTTCCATGAACCTTGCGAAAAGCGTTCCAAGCCTTGTGATAGTTCTGAATTGCATTAGCCTTAGCAAGACTGTCAATACGCTTATCTTCTAAAAACTGGAAATGATTTGACATCTGCTTAGCGTTTTGACGAAGCTTTAGCTGTTGGATGCGATCTTGTACCGTATCAATTGGTAGTTTGACTCGGCTTAATTGCCAAAGCTCTTTGCCAATTGAGACCATTTCGTTGTAGATAAAACGACTAGCATCACTATTAACTTTAATTATTTGTTTCTGGTAATCACTCGGATAGATGCGAACCTTCAATCCATAATGATATTCTAACTGTGCCATTGACTTCATTTTTTCACCTCCTTTAATTGGATTATATCATCAGCTAATGACTATAACGATTAAGGTGTTCTTAATGGCAAAAGAAAAAGCGTCCAAATGGACATTGAGTGAGCCTATCCATCCCATGACTAAAGTCACGGGATAGATAGGCATAATTAAAAAGGATCTCTGCCAATTTCAGCAGAGATCCTTTAATCAATCGGGAAAACAGGATTCGAACCTGCGACCCCCTGGTCCCAAACCAGGTGCTCTACCAAGCTGAGCTATTTCCCGAAACTATTATTTGGCAATTAATCTTACCAACAGTTATAAATACTACCGTGAAATAATGCTGGTGTCAAGCCGTTTTCAAGATCAATATACGATTAGGCCAAATGCAGTGTATCGATACAATTCTAGCTAATGTTATGACACCCCTTGTCAGCCTGATTTTCACGCTTTATATTAATATCATCAAATTAAAAAATGATTAGAGAGGATCGTTTGTATGTCCAAGCCCGTCCTACTGATTGAAGATTTTTCAGCCCTGGGCCAGATTTCGATGATTGGTGCACTAAGCGTCTTGCAGGCAATGGGAATCACAACCGCTGCGCTGCCAGCCACCGTTTTATCCAGTCAGACAGAAGGCTTTGGCCAGCCTGCCGTTTTGGATACTGAACAATGGATTGATAACGCACTTAGGCACTGGCAAGATCAAGCAATCAAGCCAGCAGGCATTTTGATTGGCTACCTTGGTCAGCGTACTTTGGCTGATCGGTTGGGCAAATGGATCCAACAAAATGATCAGGACTCATTCTTTAAGATGATTGATCCAGTCATGGGTGATCAAGGGAAGCTTTATCCTGGCTTTGATCAAGACTACGTTCAGTCGATTCGTAAGCTTTGCCACCATGCCGACTTGATCACGCCCAACTGGACCGAGCTTTGTCTGTTAACCAATCAGCCAATTTGTAAGCCAACTGCTGAAGCCATTAAGCAGGGTATCACGTGTCTGAGATCACAACAGATTACGGCTGATGTCATCGTGACCGGGGTGAGAGTAAATAATCAGGTTGGCTGCTGCTTTTTGCAAGATCATGAATTGCGGTTTTATGGCAACTCAATTCAACCAGGCCATTTTTACGGAACCGGTGATGTTTTTGCGGCACTGCTTTACGGCAGGCTCTTGCAGCACTGGCCTTTGGATGCTGCAATCAGCAACTCAATCAAAGCGATGGAACAAGCAATTCAACAGACCGCACCGCTTGCTGACAGTGAGCGACGATTTGGTCTGCGTCTCGATCATTTAATGCAGTTTGTAATCAGGCATAATAGGGAGTGATTTCGATGAATAAATCTGCAACGGTTAGACATTTGGTATTTACGGCGCTTTTAACGGCCTTAACTTTGATCTTTGGACGGTTCTTCTTGATTCCGCTACCTTGGACGCATGGCAACATTAACCTTTGCGATGTCGGCATCTTTATCGGTGCTATGCTGCTTGGTCCATGGGCAGGTGGTTTTATCGGCGGATTTGGCGCCATGTTTTTGGATCTGATTTCAGGCTTTGCACAATACGCCCCATTCTCATTTATCTCGCATGGTCTGGAAGGCATCGTTGCTGGCCTGGTCTTTAAGTACGTCCGTGGCAAGTGGGGTCGCGTTGCCGGTGTTTCAGCCGGTACGATCGTTATGGTTGTCGGCTATTTCTTCTCCGATGCAATTCTTTACACCTGGGCAACTGGGGCTGCCGGCATCTTCCCAAACCTAATTCAAGGAATTGTCGGCTCGGTAATTGCACTATTGATTGCTACACCGGTTGAAAAAGCAATTCACCCTGCCCTTACTGGTAAATAACATCTAAAGCATCGTCATTAAACCGCGTCATGTTGAGGTAGCGAAACCTTAGGCATGGCGTTGTTTTTTGAGAAAACAGAAATGCTATCTCGCTCAGCCAAGATGCCATCAGCTTTGATAAATATGATTTTTTGTTCAAAGAATCACAAAGAAAAAATATTATTTTAAGTCCATGGTTTATCGATTCCAATTGAATATTTAAACATATTAGCTGCATCAATTTGAATATTCAAATTGCTTTTATGTAAAACGTTTTAAATTAACGATTGACTAAGTCCATTCATCTGCAATATAATCTCCTTCGTGCTGATTTAAGTTACTAAGGGGGTATTTTTTAATCGTATGATAAAAAGGGGAGCACTATTCTGTGTTTCTCTTGCATTTTCTTTAATGTTGCTGGTTAGCCTTGCTATGACCGGCAGCCATGTCTTTGCTAGTGAACAGCCCGCCATATCGAGCAGTAGTTCACAATCAATTGTCAATAGCACTTCTGTCAATAATCAATCAAAACAAAATCAAAACAGCACTACTGATGTACATACCGCAGTGTCGGCTGTCAGCAGCAGTCATCAGCCGCAAGATGTCAGTGACCGTATTACTAATCTGACTGTTGTCGAACGTGATTCCAAAAAGTCGCAGTCAATTTATAATGATGGCGCTTATATCACGGTCAGCGGAACTTTTAGCGATGCACGCGGTAAGATTCAAGGCGGCAACACGATTCATGTCAACTGGCCCAACAGTGGTCAAGCCTACGTCAACAGTTACGTTGGCGGTAAGGATCTTTACGTCAATGGAACAATGGTTGGCCACTACACCGTCGATCAAACCGGCGCAACCTTGACGTTTAATGACAAAATCAATGACCTACAAAATGTCAGCGGTAATTTTTCATTTGACGTTGAAGTTCGCAACACTGACGAACAGAATCAGACAATCCAGATTACAGCCGGCAGTACTGCTGCATCCATTCCAGTCAAAGGAATCACCAAAGGCAGCAGTCAACAGCCAAGTGGTAACGGATGGCGCGGCAGCAAAGTGGGGATGATGATCCCTCAAGGCGATCACAATGCCCTGGCTTGGGGTATCTATTTGAACGGTGATGCGGCCGCGCTTGGCAGTGACATCACCTGTTCAGATACTATTCAAAACGGCCAACAGTTTGATCCTGATTCAGGATATAATCGAATTGACGTTAATGGGCAGTCATTGTCGTTTGAACAATTCAAAGCCGCTTACCCTAATTCCTCAATTGAAATCAACGGCAAGACTCTTACTTTCCGTTTCAATAAAGACGAATTTTCCGGTAAAACGATTCTGGTTGGCTACGGAACGAAAATCACTGATAATGATTTAGCGGTCTTCAACAACACGGCCACAGTCTCCTATCAATTAAAAGAAGATAGTCAGCCTACTACCGTTAACTATTCTCAAGCGGTGAAAAACGTTTCATTTGATGCCAACGTCACGGGAACCAAGCCTGGTGAAATGAAGATCATCAACAAGTACACTGATGATGAAGGTAAAATTAAGATTTTGCCCGATGCAACTTTTGAGATCATCAAACCAGATGACACATCAATGAACTACACTACGGATGAAAATGGCGAAATTGATATTAAGAATCTGCCCGCAGGAAAATACACGATTAAACAAATCACGGTTCCTGACTGGATTGATTTTTCGAAAGCTAAAGACCAAACTTGGACAATTGAGATTTCAGACACTGAAAACGGGACACCATTGATTGTTTATAATGAAGTGAAGAAATTCATTCCTTGGACACCGTTGACACCGGCTAAGGAAACTAAACCATGGACACCACTCACGCCCGCAAAGAAAATTATTCCGTGGACGCCATTGACACCCGCTAAGGAAACTAAGCCGTGGACGCCACTGACGCCCGCCAAAAAAGTTGTTCCTTGGACACCATTGACACCGGCTAAGGAAACTAAGCCGTGGACGCCGCTCACGCCTGCCAAGAAAGTTGTTCCTTGGACGCCATTGACACCGGCTAAGGAAACTAAGCCGTGGACGCCACTCACGCCCGCCAAGAAAGTTATTCCTTGGACACCGTTGACACCGGCTAAGGAAACTAAGCCGTGGACGCCACTCACGCCCGCCAAGAAGGTTGTTCCTTGGACACCGTTGACACCGGCTAAGGAAACTAAGCCGTGGACGCCACTCACGCCCGCTAAGAAAGTTGTTCCTTGGACGCCGTTGACACCGGCTAAGGAAACTAAGCCGTGGACGCCGCTCACGCCTGCCAAGAAAGTTGTTCCTTGGACGCCATTGTCGCCCGCTAAGGAGACTAAGCCGTGGACGCCACTCACGCCCGCCAAAAAAGTTGTTCCTTGGACGCCGTTGACACCGGCTAAGGAAACTAAGCCGTGGACGCCTCTCACGCCCGCCAAGAAAGTTGTTCCTTGGACGCCATTGCCGCCCGCTAAGGAAACTAAACCGTGGACGCCACTCACGCCCGCTAAGGAAACTAAGCCGTGGACACCACTCACGCCCGCTAAGGAAACTAAGCCGTGGACACCACTCACGCCCGCAAAGAAAGTTATGCCTTGGACGCCATTGACACCGGCTAAGGAAACTAAACCGTGGACGCCGCTCACGCCCGCCAAGAAGGTTGTTCCTTGGACACCGTTGACACCGGCTAAGGAAACTAAGCCGTGGACGCCACTCACGCCCGCTAAGAAAGTTGTTCCTTGGACGCCGTTGACACCGGCTAAGGAAACTAAGCCGTGGACACCACTCACGCCCGCAAAGAAAGTTGTTCCTTGGACACCGTTGACACCGGCTAAGGAAACTAAGCCGTGGACGCCTCTCACGCCCGCCAAGAAAGTTATTCCTTGGACACCGTTGACACCGGCTAAGGAAACTAAGCCGTGGTCGCCACTCACGCCCGCTAAAAACGTTAGTGCGAATACTAATATGGTGCCAACAGCAACTGTCAATTCCAACGCCACGTCAAGATCCATGCCGACCAGTAAACAAAATGTTATTTCAACTGCATTGATCAACAATCCAGTAGCACAATCTCAGCCAGCTACTAATACTGACACCGTTATTCAGGCTCAGAAGCTGCTGCCAAAGACTGGCAACCATGCTTCTAGCGCAATTTGCTGGCTTGGAGTTATACTTTGTGTTAGTGTAGCCGGTTGGGTTACCGTATCTAAAAAGAAAAACAATTAAGCAAAGACAATAATGCAAGGAAACTTCTGTTAAATTGGATATCGCACTGTCACGGCTTCTCGCTCGCGATAGTGCGATTTTTATTTTCAAACAGCTTCTGGTTTTAAAACGTTTCTTGATCAGATGGCTAAATTAAGGCAATGAATCCCCCTTATGTCATGGCGGCGTTTTCATTTTCTATGCTTTGGGTTAAAATAAAGTTATCGTATTTATTGAAAGGAATATTTTTATGAAGGGTGCAATTTTTAACGTCAACAATCTAATCGTCGACACAAATCAGCAGCAGTTTGACGCTTGGCGCGAACTGGCAATGTATGAGTATGGGCTGGGGTTACCTGGCAAACTAGCCCCGCAGCTCAAAAACCTCAGTGCCGCCGCTGCTTTGCCAATTGTTTTGAACCAGCTGCACCAAACGGCCGATGAAGCAGAACAGGCCGCCTTGCTTTCTGAACAAGAACAGATGTATCAAAAAGCGTTGGACTCGCTGAATGAATCTTCAGTAATGCCTGGGATTGAACGCCTTTTGATCAACCTGGACGATCACTACGTCAACATGGGGGTCGTTGATAACGGCGGTCATGCCGAACTCATTCTAAAGCAGCTGCAGATTGCCGATTACTTTACCGCAATCATCCCTAATGAAGGCGATCCCTACTCTGCCTTTGCCCAACAGCTATCGGTAGCGCCAAACGAATGCATTGCTCTAGCTACCACTCCAAACGATATTGCTGCTATCAATCAGGCTCATCTGGTCTCAATTGGTATTGGGGATGCGGAACTTTTGAGCGCGGCTGACTATCAAGTTGCTCAAACCGGCGATCTGCGGTACCCAATGCTGCGCAAAATCTGGGAAGATAAACACGCAAACAAGTAAAACGACTGCTCAAATAATTCCCAGTGATCATTTGGAAAACCGCCCAAAAGTATTTAAATTCGCCTTAATAGCCGATTTATCCGCAATTAAGCGCAAAAGATTTCCGAATAACATAAAACAGCGTCATGCCTGGGCTTTTTCCCTCACAATGACGCTGTTTTTATTAATATCAGTGCTCATTTAAAACTGCCGCAATCTTCGCGATATCCGCGGGCGTAGTCGTGCAACAGCCACCAATTGCGCTAGCCCCAGCAAGCAGCCATTCTTTTGTTAATTTACCAAAATCATCTTCAGCAGGTGCAGCTGACCAGGTTTTAGTCGCTGCATCATAGCTTGCCCCCGAATTTGGATAGACGATTATCGGCAGTGCCGTAGCTTCTTTTAGTTTCTTAATCGCCGGTGTTACCAGCAGCGGCGGAATACAGTTGATGCCAACGCCGATTACCTGATCATACTGTGAAACAGCTTTGGCAGCGTCAGTAAGTTTAGTGCCTTCACTGATGGTTTCGGCATCTTTTAAGGTAAAGGAAACATAAACTCTATGATCAGAATACTCATTTTTTAGCAGATCCAAAATCGCTTTAACCTCGCTAAGCTTCGGCTGGGTCTCCAATGCCAGGCAGTCTACGCCGGCATTGATGATTGCTTCCAAGCGGGGGCGGTAAAATGCTTGATACTCGGTCGCCGTTAATTCGTAATCGCCACGATATTCGCTCCCATTGGCAAGATAAGCGCCGTACGGTCCCAGTGAGCCTGCCACATATCCGTGTACTCCCGATTCGGCTTCGTAATCATCCCGCGCCTGCTTAGCCAATTCAACGGCTTTTTCAATAACCTGCCACGCTTGTCTTTCAGTCAGTCCCGCTTTTTTAAGTGCCGGAAGATTGGCCTGATAGGTATCAGTAATCGCCAACCGCGCCCCTGCTTCAAAATACTCCTTATGTACTTGATAAACGAGTTCGGGCTGGTTAAGCAAAGCCGCGGCTGTCCACAACTCATTGTCCGTATCACAGCCCAGCCGCTCAAGACTGGTACTCATTGAGCCATCAATTACCAACGGATTTGAGAAAATTGATCTTTTTACCATTACTTTCACCCTTTTGTGTTATTATTTTTTAATGATATTCTAATTAGTTGCTGTTAACAATTATTTTAGCTTGGGAAGTGAAAAAATGGCAATTGCCAAACAAACTGAACACTTGGCACGCAAAATGGAATCACGTCATATCCAAATGATCTCATTGGGCGGCGTAATTGGTACCGGGCTTTTCTTGAGCTCTGGCTATACGATTCATCAGGCAGGCCCTTTAGGAACGGTGCTGGCCTATTTCGTTGGCGCATTGATCGTCTACAGCGTCATGCTCTGTCTGGGCGAACTTTCAGTGGCAATGCCCTATACTGGTTCGTTTCACGTGTATGCCAAGCGCTATATCAATCCTGCAACCGGCTTTGTCGTCGCCATCCTTTATTGGCTGACTTGGACGATTGCTCTTGGTTCTGAATTTACCGCTGCTGGACTGATCATGCGCGATTGGTTTCCGCATACGCCAGTTTGGATCTGGAGCCTGTTGTTTATGATTGGTATTGTGATAAGCAATGTCTATTCTGTACGGATTTTTGCGGAAAGTGAATTTTGGCTGGCCGCGATCAAGGTGTTTGCAATCATTGCTTTTATCGTCTTGGGATCGCTGGCAATTGTTGGCGTAATTCCACTCAAGGGTTATACGCATGCCCCAGGATTGCAGAATTTCGTTAAGGATGGCTTATTTCCAACGGGATTTTGCGGCGTCTTTACGACCATGCTGACGGTAAATTTCGCTTTTTCCGGTACTGAATTGATCGGGGTAACGGCCGGTGAAGCCAAGCAACCCGAAAAAACACTGCCCAAAGCCATCCATACTACCCTTTGGCGTCTTATTATCTTTTTCATTGGTTCCATGATCGTAATGGCCGCCTTGATCCCATACCAAAAAGCCGGCGTTACTCAAAGCCCATTCGTCTATGTCTTTAAGATGATGGGGATTCCGTTTGCCGGTGACTTGATGAATTTTGTTGTCTTGTCAGCTATTATTTCCGCGGCTAATTCCGGTCTTTATACTTCGACACGAATGCTGTGGTCACTTAGTAATGAAGGGATGCTGCCGAAATTTTTTGCTAAAACCAACCAGCGCAGCATCCCCACGGTAGCATTGGCATTTAGCATACTGGGCGGCATCTTGGCCCTGCTTTCCAGCGTAATCGCAGCTGATACCGTCTACTTGGTACTTGTTTCAATTTCTGGATTGGCCGTTGTTTTTGTCTGGATGGCAATCGCCCTGGCGCAGCTAAATTTTAGAAAGACATTCCTAGCACAGGGACATCAAATCGATGAGCTTTTGTACCGCACGCCCGGCTACCCATTCGTTCCTTTATTCGCCTTAATCTCAAGTGGGCTATCATGTCTTTTAATCTGGTTTGATCCTCAGCAGCGAATCGCATTGTATTGGACGCTGCCGTTCGTTTTGATATGTTATCTCGGCTATTGGTGGTGGCAAAAGCGTCATCCAGAAACTGCTGATACGAATAAATAGTTTTGTTTAGCATCCGCTTGATCAATCAGGGGGATGCTTTTATTAGTTATGATAAAATAAAGGCAGTATTCAAAATCGAAAGGAGGCAGTCTCTTGTTGCGCTATCTAATCAGCATCCTGATTGGCGGCATCCTGCTTTTGATCTTCAAGGACTGGCTTGGGATCAGCAGAAAACATCCGCCACGTAAAAAAGCTGCTCGCCAACCGGATTCCGCACCTGATTACGAACCGAAAACAATCGCTCAATCGATGCCGGATGGTCATGAAAAAGCAGAGCACGATCAATTGGGGCCAGCTTCAACACCAGAGCAGGACTCTCGCGATGCTGTTTCACATGAAAACGGTGTTGCCAGCTTTACTAGACAAACTTCAGTGACCTCAAATGACGACAGCGTTACTGGACAGCAAGACATTTCGTTACAGCCCGATGTCTTCAGTTTGCATCCAGAGCAAAATGAGGTTCGGGTCGATCTTGGCCCTTCAGAATCGAAGCAAAGTACTGCCCAGCAAGCTTCTGAAAAGCAGCAGGATCTTGGCAACAGCAACATGCTGAGTAATTCAGGGGCAAAACTTCAAGATCAAACCAGCGGGCATTCTAAAAGCGCTTTGAAGGCTGCCGGTAAAGCTAATCCTGCATCCAAGCCGCAAACCATTTTGAAACGCTCACCTCTTAAATCATGGTTTAGCTTCAAGCGCTCGGTTAATTGGTCAATGACAGCACAACCGCTAAATTGGTCAAACCTGCTCACAACCAAGCTGATCAGCAACGCCGCCTACTTAGAACAGCTGCAGCAATGGGATCGGCATCTCAGTATGGTAGCAGATCATGACGAAATCGCGACCCAGGCCCGTCAAAACTTTTCTGATGCCCAGAAGAACGCCTTTTTCCAAGATCCGTTCCCTGGTCTGCGCTTTTTGGCTTATGAAATGGCCAAAACCTATTCTTGGTACAGCCATGGCGCGGATCGCTCCCCCCATGAACTAGCTATGCTTTCTAAAGAACTTAAGGGAATCATTCAGCTACATGAGCGCGCCACCCAGCTTTTGCAGGGGGATATTGGTGAACGTCGCGTTTATCAATTGCTGCAGGAGCTTTACCCTCATGAAGAGCTGCTCGACTCTCTCAACCTGCCTTTTGACTATTACAAAAAGCAAAATACCGCTGCCGTTAATCAAATTGATATCGTTTTGATCACTCGCAACGGCGTCTTGATTCCAGAGGTTAAAAACTATCAGGGTCTGGCGCTGCAGCTGACCAGGGATGGCAATTTTATCATTGCCTACCCTAACGGCTACTGTGAACAGATTAAAAATGCTGCCGAACAGCTGAGTAATCACGAGCATGCGGTCTCACGCCTGTTATTTGAGGATGCCAACGCGCGCCAGATTTTAATGAACGCGCAGCCAGTCATTCATTCCATGTTCGTAGCAGCCAATCCTGATCAGGCAACCGTGCCCGCGCCTGGAATGAGAAATCGTCTCTACTCACTGTCGCAGCTTGATCAGTTCGCTAAATTTAAGGCCAAGCGTCCATTAACTGGTCTTGAACAGCGATATCTCAAAGAACTGCTGGCCAGCCGCGGCATCGGTGAACGAGAATACGAGCAGCCCTTTATCATCAATCTAGCCAAACTGGAACGCCAGCTGCTCGCGATGGTTGCCTTGAATGATCAGTATCTTAATGACAATCGTCCACTAACTCGTTATGTTGACAGTGACATGCTGACCAGTCTGCATCGCGGTAATTTTATTGACGATCACTGCCGGCTTCGCTAGGTCAAAAAACAATTGCCACAAACCTCAAAGATAATGCGCCAACCTATTTTTAGAAAGGAAGATAACGCGATTTGCTAGTTCGTAACATTTAACAAAAAAAGCCTAACAAGGTTAGACTCAAAGTAGACTAAAAAAGGAGTC
>NZ_CANCWQ010000035.1:0-17589 GCF_947381555.1 Limosilactobacillus pulli | reverse complement strand
ACTGGCATTCACCAATTGAGATCTTTTTGCTTAATCTGCGCCAATAGATTTGTTCAAGTTATTTCTTGCAATCTGCCTTATCTTAATCTTGATCCTAAAATTATTGCGACTGATTTGGTCATGAATGAACGATTGGAACAAAAAGAGAGTGAGAAAAAACTCCGAAAATCAGCTTGCGACCGATTTTCAGAGTTTGTCTTCGCACCTCCGCAAGGGTGGCTAGGTCGGTCAAATGCTGATTTATCAGCATTTGAACTGCCAGCCAGCTACTGCGCTGAGGCATTGTTATCCATAAAATAGTTAAGAAGTGGGGCTAATTCTCAGTCTCTATTGTTAATGTTTCAAAATATCTTCAATTAGCTGTGGCTGCAGTCGATGATTGTGACTTGGATTGGAACGCTGATTGACGACACTGACCAGTGCCAGCATAGAGCCAACCAGTGAGCTCTTTTTACGATAGACGGTGTAGCGTGACAGCCAGAGATCGGCATACTTTTCCTTATAATTACGCAGACCTTGGAAGCTATAGAGCCGGTAGCCATATTCGTAGATAAAGTGGGCAGCTTTTTCTTCAATAAAGCTGAACTGTGATTCACCAACGTTGCTTAGTGGTGCCATTCCTAAATCGAAGTATTCGTAGCCGGTCTTTTGTCCATACAAGAACAGATTGACAAAGATCATGTCCATAATGCCAGATGGCGCCAGGTCGCGATCATGACGCATTAAATCGATGGTAAGAATCTTTTTGCCGCCAGTTGGCATAAGCGTTGCAAAGGCCACGATCTTTTGTTCTTGATTCCTAACGATGGCAATTGGAGCCTGCTGCAGATAATATTCATCAAAAAAGCCCAGTGAAAAGCCTTTTTCAACCTGCTTGCCCAGCCAGCTGTCAGAAACATGTTTGAGCTCTTTGATCAGCTCGTTATCAAATGGTGGTTCCAAGACGTCAAACGTATAGCCTTCTCGCTCAAATTTATGCATCAAGGCACGCTGAGAACGTTGGCGCTTACCGGCAAGCGTAAAGTCGGCCAATTTAAGCAGACCGTCCTCACCGGTTTTAAGAAAGTCAAAACCAAATTCGTGCAAAAGCATCGTTGTTGATTGACCAACTTCATAAAATACCAGCTGGTAGCCATAGCGATCAGCCTCAATGATAAACCGTCGCAAAGCATCATTCAGTACGCTTTGATCGCCAACCGGTTCACCCATAACGATCAGCTTGTCGTATTTGCGCCGATACATGAAAAAGAGCCGGTCTTCTTTTTCAACTTGATAATAATAGAGATTCTTGTCGCGCAAAAACGCCAGATGACTGGTCTCATTGCCACCAAAACGTTCGATCAATTGCCGACAGCGCTTAGCATCAAACGAATGATAGCCGTTGAATGGATCATAGCCAATGGTAAAGTAGCGCAGAATGGCCAACATGACCAAAATTCCCAGGATCAGACCGATGAAACCAGAGAACCAGAGACTCTCACCAGGGAAGAACAGGAATTGCGGAATGTTATGATGTTCATAATAATTTGGCTCATTGACGATCCCTATAATAATGTAAAGAACGAACAGACCGACAAAGACGATTCCGTCATTAAAGGCCTTCCCAAGCGAATAGGCCATCTTTTCTCGATACAGTGCATGGCGCATGGTTAAAACCAAAATCAAAAGGATCAAAAGGTAGAAGGTCAGCCCCCAGGTTCCCAAATTCCACAGTGTATTGACCATTCCAATCAGCAAAAGAATCAATGATGGCCAATAAGCCTTCTTGAGCTTGGCCTGGACCCCACGTGCACAGGCTAGCATAGCAATAGCAAACAAAACCGTGCTCAGCTGATGCAAGAAGAAGAATGTAAAAGGATAGAAACGCTGCAAAAAGCGGTTATTTTCGGTTAGATCCGGCATTGAGGCATCAATCAGCATCAAGATCCCAGAAAAATACATAAATATGGTGATCAAGACATGCGCGCTTTGATGCCAGATCAGATTAGGCAAGCCATTAAAAAAGCGATTGATCTTCTGGCAAAAATGATATACAAACATTAAAACCCCAAAAATCAGCGGCACCAGATAATAGAAAACCCGGAAAAATACCAGCCAGACCAAGGCCGTTGAACGACTGACGCCCATCATAGACAATTCCATCAGCATGATGATGTCAAAAGAACCGATTGCCCCAGGCAGCATTGAGATAACTCCCAAAAGCTGAGCAACAACGTATAGGGGCAGTACGGACAAGAGATTGATTTTAACCCCTAAAAGCCAGCCAATCATTAAAAAGAAAAGTGCAACCAAAAGCCACTCACCAGTTGAACTGGCAACGATAAACAGTTCGAGCTTGGGGGTCAGATTTTTAAAAAAGCTGGAGTTTTTCAGCCGGGTAAAGATAAAGGCAACCGGGAAATACAGGCCGCCACCAATCAGCCAGACGATGTAACGATCGAAGCGATGACCATTTGGTACTAAGAACATGACTGCTAGAGCGAGCCAGCATAAGATCGACAAGCCAGACAAAAGAAAAATGGCGATTTTGGAGATGGCAAACAGAATCTGTTTTTTACTGGAATGCTTGCCATAAAAATAGGCTCTAAGCGTTGCGCCAAGCAGACCGCCAAAGCCGGCCACGTTGGTCAGGGTATTGGTAATCCAGCCGCTTCTGATGATATAGTGCTTAGAAAAATGCCCTGATAAAAAGTGGGTAATCGCAAAGTCATAGCCAAGCATGGGCACGATTGAGAGGCAGCCACCGATCAGCATCAAAAAAATATGAAGCGGTGACTGGCTGGACAGGCCAAGTCCAACGCGATTCCAGTCAACGTCTTTTAAAAAGTTGCCCAGTGCTGTGATGACAAAGATAATCACCGAGACAACAAACAGCAGTTTAAAGAGTTTGGCATAGTGTCGCCACCAATTTTTGATGCGCACAGATAGAGATGAGTTCATTTTTCAGAATCCTCACTTTTCGATTGTGTCAACCTGGCTGGTCCAATGGCCTGCCAGATTGGAATTCAACACTAATGATAGTAGATTGCCCATTCGGTAGCAAAAAATTTTTCAGTTAAAATGGTTTAATTTTGGCAGCTGCTATTGACGCCGAGTAAATCTTTTCGTATACTATTGATTGTTGTGAAATTGGTCCGTTGGTCTAGTTTTGGTTAGGACGCATCCCTGTCACGGATGAGATCACGAGTTCGAGTCTCGTACGGACCGCTATAGTTTTTGAAAGTTGAGATTTCGGTCTCAACTTTTTTTGTATGCCAATTTGGAGGGGAAAATGGAAAATACTTGGATTTATCGCGGTCAGGAACCAATCAAGATCAAAAAATTTCTGCAGACGCTTGGAATGGGGCATCGGATGTTTAATGACATCAAAAATGGTGCTGGTGAGTTTCAAGTTGATCATCGTATTGTACGACCGACAACCAAGATCTTGCCTAATCAGCCGCTAACAATTAAAGTTGCGCCAGAATTTCCCAATCCAGACGTTAAATCAAGCAATGGCACGTTGGATATTGTATTTGAAGATGCCAACTGGCTGGTTATCAGCAAGCCAGCCGGCCTAGCTTCAATTCCAGGGCCAACGACTGGAGATGATACGCTACTCAATCGCGTGACTGGATATCTGATACGCAACGATTCGCCAGACCAGCGACCACACCTGATTACACGGTTGGATCGCTACACCAGTGGCCTATTGCTGGTTGCTAAGCATCAGGTAGCCGTCAGCATGATCAGCCAACAGATTCAACAGCATAAAATGATTAAAGAATATCAAGCGATCGTTCAAGGCATTTTAACTAATGATCATGATATGATTGACGCCCCGATTGCTCGAGTTGAAGGTCGGGCTCAGCGTGAAATCAGTGCCGATGGTCAAAATGCCAGGACCGAATACTGGGTCGAGGCATGCGGTCAAAACTGGACGCTGGCCAGAGTGCGTCTGCATACTGGCCGCACCCACCAGATTCGCGTTCACTTCAGTCATCTCGGTCATCCACTGCTGGGTGATCATCTGTATGGTGGTGATGCCAGTCGCTTTGACCATCAGCTGCTTTGTGCTTCGCATATTGCGTTTGATGACCCATTTACCCTAAGGCACCTTGATTTTAAGATTGAGCTGCCAGCAACGTTTAAACAGGCAATGAACTGATAATTTATCCATGCGAAGACGTTCAAAAGTTCTATAATAAGGCTAATTAAGTTTTAGGAGGAATTTTTCATGGCTAAAGTTGAAAGTTTCACGCTGGATCATACCAAGGTAAAGGCACCTTATGTCCGTTTGATTACGGTTGAAGAAGGACCAAAAGGCGACGAGATCAGCAACTATGATCTGCGCTTGGTTCAGCCAAACGAAAATGCCATCCCAACGGCAGGACTGCACACGATTGAACACCTGCTGGCAGGGTTGTTACGGGACCGTTTGACGGGCGTCATTGACTGTTCGCCATTTGGCTGTCGGACTGGTTTCCATTTAATTACTTGGGGTGAGCACACCACGACCGAAGTTGCCAAGGCCTTGAAGTCCTCACTCGAAGAAATTGCCTACCAGATTAAGTGGGAAGACGTGCAGGGAACCACAGAAAAGAGCTGTGGCAATTACCGTGACCATTCACTGTTCTCAGCTAAGGAATGGAGCAAGAAGATTTTGGCTGAAGGCATTAGTGACCAGCCATTTGAACGCCATGTAGTTGACTAGACAATAAAAGAGGCTGGGAATTAACTCAACCTCTTAACTATTTTATGGATAATAATGCCTCAGCGCAGTAGCTGGCTGGCAGTTCAAACGCTGATAAATCAGCATTTGGCCAACCTAGCCATCCTTGCGGAGGTGCGAAGACAAACTCCGAAGATCGGTCGCAAGCTGATTTTCGGAGTTTTTTCTCACTCTCTTTTGTATATTCAGTCTTAATTTTGTAAGTTTGAGTATCGAATAATCGGCATTTGTCAGTTTGCTTGCGCGAGCATTTTCTTGATTAATTGAGCTTGAAACTGCTGTTGAGCCTGCTGGGCAATTTCCAGCTGTTGGGTAGTTGACAGCTGCGGATTCTTTTGCAGCGCACTTTGTAACTGAGCCTTAACGAACGCTTCTGCCTGTTGCTTTAGAGCGGTTTGAGCAGCTGCATTACTGGATTTCATCTGTTTTTTTAGCAGTTCAGCCTGATTGACGGTAAGCTTGACGTAGGTTTTTGGATACCTAAGCGTATTGGTACGTGAGATTAGATTGCCATCCATCTTGGAACCAGCAAACAATAAGCGATAGAATTTATTCTTAAAACGCCAGCGCGTCTCTTTGGTTGTTAGCGTTGCCTTGGTGTCGTTTGTCTTGACAACGCGGTTAGTAGTATATCCATCAGTTTGAGTATGCGTGATTTTTGCTGAGTCGTCATTAGTCCGATAAACGTAGACGTCGTCTTTACCAGAGGTACCAATCGGCTGGTAGAGGATGATCGGCAGCTGGCTGCTTGCTGAATAGACTTGCGTGGTTTTGGTCGTCGTAACCTTTTTCATGCCAAAATGATTATGAAAGTTGGTAGTAATCAGAACCGTTGAACCAACAAAGATAATGCCAGTAATCAAACCGGCGATTATTCGCGTACGCCGACTGGGAGCAAACATGATCGAGATAAAGAAGGCAATTGCACCCAGAAACATTAAAACAGTAATCATTTGGCACTGCCTCCTTTCTGCATATTGTCAGCATCATATCTGGCATTGATCTTGTTATGATTCTTCAATTTGGAGGATGCCAAAAGGCCGATAACGGCAAACGTGATGGCGACCCAGAAGGCTGCATGGTAGCCGTTTAGCGTGGCATCGATCATTTTGGCCTTGTATTGAATTGGAGAAGCCTTAAGCAGGGCATGTGATGGCTTTTGTGAATTGGTAACGTTGGTTAAAATTGAGATCAGAATTGCTGAGCCCATTGATGAAGCCACTTGACGGATCGTATTGTTGACGGCCGTGCCATGTGAGATCATCTCAAATGGCAGTGCGTTCATGCCTGAGGTCGTAACCGGCATCATAACCATTGAGATCCCGAATAGCCGCACGGCATATAAGAAAATTACGTCGAAAATAGGCGTCTCTCGGGTCAGAAAGGCAAATGGAATCGTCCCAATCGTTAAGATAAACATCCCAGTCATTACCAGTCGCTTAGCACCGTAACGGTCAAAAAGATCACCGGTAACCGGGCTCATCAATCCCATCATTAAAGCACCTAACAGCAATGACAGACCAGAATGAAAGGCCGACATGCCATGAACGATCTGCAGATAAAGCGGCAGTACCAGTTCAACGCCGACCATGGCAATCATGACAATCGAGCTGAGCAGTGTAGCCAAGGTAAATTCAGGCGTCTTAAAGACCTTAAAGTCCAAAAACGGGTTGGTCAGCTTGGTTTGACGCCAGACCAGCAGTGCAATCAAGATAGCACCAAAGATGATCGAAACCCAGACAACGGTGCTGGTCCAGCCTTTGTCGCCGACGGATGAAAAACCATACAAAACGCTACCAAAGCCCAGCGTGGAAATGACCAAAGACAGCCAGTCAAGCGTCGGATCGGTGTTTTTAAGTACGTTTTGCATCAAAAAGAAGCTGGCAATGATTACGACGGCCACGATTGGAATAATCATGCCAAAGAGTACCCGCCATGAGTAGTTGTCCACTACCCATCCGGAAAGAGAAGGACCTAGAGCTGGTGCCAGAGCAATCACCAGACCGTTAATTCCCATGGCGGCTCCACGCTTTTCAGGCGGGAAGATCGTCAGCATGATGTTTTGCATCAAGGGCATTGTAATTCCGACTGCGGTTGCTTGAATCAGTCGGCCACACAGTAAGGTACCAAAATTAGGGGCGAGAAAGGCGGTAATGGTCCCCAGTTCGAAAATCGACATTGCTGAGATATAGAGCCATTTTGAGTTGAATTTGTTGCTTAGATATGCCGAAACCGGAATCATGATCCCATTGACCATCATAAAACCGGTTGTCAGCCATTGAACGGTTGCCGTGCTGATGTCAAAAGCCTTCATCAGGGTTGGAAAAGCCGTGGCCAGAATAGTTTGATTCAAGACCGTACAAAAGCTTCCGACCAGCATTACCATTACCAAAAGATTGCGATGGTATGGCTTACCGTTGATATCGACTGCCATGTTTGCAGACAAGATAAAGCCTCCTTTTTTGATTGTTTATATTAAAAGCAGAGACTAATATAGAATAATCGGTTATCTTTGTCAATTTTTTTGATAAGGATCTCAGTAAATGATATATTAAACGAAAAGATGCCGAAAGGAAGAAAAAATGAGTGCCATAACAGAAGAGTTTCGTAAGATGTTCGTGCATGAAAAGCTGCTGATCAGTATGACTGAGCTTTCCCAGGCAGTTGGCGTCTCACCAAGTCAAATTCGCTATTGGGAGCGCAAGGGATATATTGCCTCAGAACAAGAACAGCAGCATAAAAGCCATAAATATTCGATGACAACACTGGTTCAGGTTGCTGGAATCAAATATTTTTTGGACGAAGGCTACACGCTGCCGGTTGCCGTTAAAAAACAAGAAGAACACTGTGATATGTCGCGTGCGCTTAAGCATTTCATTGCCGATCGCCTATTGGACTTTGAAAGGGCTGCCGACGGGGCAACCCTGATTAATCTAGGGCCCCTAGATGATGATCCCCAAAAAGAAATTGTTGCTAAAGTTAATGGTGCTGGACACGTTCAGCTGCTATTACGTGATCGGCAGTCAAGATAATCAGAAATTGATTTGTCATTTTGATTTAAATGACTGACGGCACAGTTGGCTTAAACCGAAGCGGCAAAAAAGTGATAAGCTAATAATGTACAGTATTTAAAAAGGGGACGAGTTCATGAGTGAAAATACTTTTGGCTTTAATGAACTGACCGATGCAGCACAAGACAATGCTTTGAAAACATTTGCCAAGTACTACGTCCGCCAGTACAAGCAGGATAATCTGGAGATCATCGATGCCTTGGCCAACGATGATGAGGCCGTGGCCATGATCAATCAAATCTTGGAGGAAAACAACTATCTGACAGAGGCCAAGTTGGCCGATATGAGTATTGCGATGGTCAAATCCTGCTATGTAAAAATTTTAAACGAACTGTCGGCACGTTTTGATAAAGACGGCGAACCGGTTGAATCCTGGGAAACCTGGATGCAATCAGAGCACGCCAAGCTGCCGCAAGAAGACTAGATCAACAAAGGGCTGGGAATTAACTCAACCTTTTAACTATGTATGGATAATAATGCCTCAGCGCAGTAGCTAGCTGGCAGTTCAAATGTTGATAAATCAGCATTTGACCGACCTAGCCATCCTTGCTGGGGTTCGAATACAAACTCCGAAAATCGGCCGCGAGCTGATTTTCGGAGTTTTTTCTCACTCTCTTTTATTTTTCCCAAAAGCGACTTACTACTAATGCCTTTTAGGATGTGTTAGAATAAACTAAGTTTTATTTGAACGGATAAATAATACGAGTTGCTCATTTTCAAATTCGGATGTGACGTCATTTTAAGACGGCGCTGTTTTGGCTTGCATTGATTTCTGAATTATGAAAATTGGCGAACATCAATCATATAAAGGAAAGAAAGGTATTATGCGCAAATTAAAAATCAAAAACAATGAAGTCGCTTTTTATGCCATGGGTGGCCTGGGCGAAATCGGTAAGAACATGTACTGTGTCCAGTTCCAAGATGAAATCATCATCATTGACTGTGGGGTGCTCTTCCCAGAAGATGAACTGCTTGGAGTCGACTATGTCATTCAAAACTATGACTATTTGGTAGAAAACAAGGACAAGATTAAAGGGATCTTTATTACGCACGGTCACGAAGACCACATTGGCGGCCTGCCATTCTTTTTACAAAAGGTTAATGCACCAATCTATGCTGGTCCATTTGCCATGTCTTTGATTCGTGGCAAGCTGGAGGAAAAGCATCTGTTAAAGAGCGCTGAACTGCACGAGATCAATGAGTTTGATACGGTGCACTTTAAAAAGCTGTGGGTCTCGTTTTTCAGAACGACGCACTCAATCCCGGATACGCTGGGGGTTGCCGTTCATACACCACAAGGTACGATCGTTCAGACTGGTGACTTTAAGTTTGACCTGACGCCGGTTGGTCATCTGCCAGGGCCAAACTTCCAACAGATGGCTAAGCTGGGTGAAGAAGGCGTGCTGCTTTTAACCTCGGACTCAACCAATGCAGAACGACCAGAATTCACCAAGTCCGAGCGCTGGGTTGATATTCATATTCGGCGCATCTTTGAACGCATCAAAGGTCGAATCATCTTTGCATCTTTTGCCTCTAATGTTTATCGTCTGCGAGAGGCCAGTGATGCAGCCTTAAAGCAGGGCCGTAAAATTGCCGTGTTTGGCCGCAGTATGGAAAATGCCATTACGGCTGGCCAGGAGCTGGGCTATCTGCATATTCCAGAAGATGCATTGATTGATCAAAATGATATTAACAGCTATCCGCCGGAAAAGGTCATGATTATGTGTACTGGATCGCAGGGTGAGCCAATGGCCGCATTGAGTCGCATTGCCAATGGTACGCACCGTCAGATTGCCATTCAGCCAGGCGATACGGTCGTCTTCTCATCCAACCCGATTCCCGGCAATACCACCAGCGTCAATGCGTTGATCAACAAGCTGGAAGAAGACGGTGCTGAGGTTATTCACGGCTACGTCAACAATATCCATACATCCGGTCACGGTGGTCAGGTTGACGAAGAACTGATGCTGCGTTTAATGAAGCCAAAGTTCTTTGCTCCAGTTCATGGTGAGTACCGGATGCAAAAGATTCATACCAAGCTGGCAGAATTAACCGGTGTCCCAGCTGATCACAGCTTCGTGTTGGCCAATGGTGATGTGCTGGCCTTAACCAAGGATACGTGTCGCGTTGCCGATCACATCGAAACGGCAAGCGACGTCTACATTGATGGTCGCGATGCCGGTGATACCGTGGGCAATCCGGAAATCCGAGAACGACGGATGCTTTCTGAAGAAGGGGTCGTAACCGCCATTGCCGTTGTTGATCTTAAGGACTATCAGATCGTTGCTGGCCCAGACATCGTTTCACGTGGCTTCGTCTACATGCATGAATCTCAAGAGCTGATCAAGGCTGCCAATCATGAAGTCTTCTGGGCAATCTTGAATACCTTTAAGAATCATCAGCACGTTGATCGGCGTGCGATTAACCGCACCATTGTCAGCCGCCTGCAAAAGCTGCTGTTTGAATGGACGGGTCGGCGCCCGGTCATCATTCCGATGGTTACGATTCTGAATGCTGATGAAGAAGGGCAAGGCAGTGATCTGCAGCATGAAGTGCACCGCAGTACCCGTCGTACCGGTACTCATCCAAAGTACAAGGTTAAAAACGATGTCACCAAGCAACATGAAGGCGACAGGTCACGGCCGCGACCACATCGTCGTAATCGACCAGCTGCCAAGAAAAATGAGCAGCCAGTCGCAGCAGAAAAATAACCGATTGATAAAAGTTCGTCTGCAAGACGGGCTTTTTATTTTTAAAATAACGCCGGCTTTTTTGATTCCAGGCTTAATCAATCGGCAACCCTCTGGTATTATGAAAGCTGTAATTATTTTTGTTTTCATTATTTAAGGAGGCTTTTTGATGTCAGGGAGAGACTATCTTCACATCTGGTATCAGGCCCAGTTGGTTGGCGCTTTAATTTTCTTGATTGCCGTTGCTTGGTGGAACGTCTTGATTATGGGACGCGGAATCCGGTTATTGGTATTCGTTTTGGCGCTGGTTGCCTTGGAGGGACTGATGATTACGGCTGCTACTCATGTACCGCGCTGGCTGCAGGTTGTCGATGTGCTTTTACAGACTATGCTGCAGCCAGTCATGCTGATCATGCTGTGGGGAACCGTCACCAGAGAGATCATCGTGCGGCTGCATCTGCCGGCACGGGGCGTAATTGCCGTAACACTGTTATACTATCTGATCATGTTTGCGCCGTTTGCCAGTGAGATTGGCGGTCAGATGGAAAACGTGGTCGCTCGCATCATCTTTTTAATCTATCTGTTTATGACAACGGTTATGATGATGCAGTACTTTTTACCCGATAAGTTTATTCAGCCACAGCTGTTTAAGGAGTTTATCGAAACCGGCTTTTGGGGTGCCTTGGCATTTTTTGTTTCGGTAACGGTTTTGATGCGAGCCTGGCATTTGTCATGGCCAGGTTTGATACCGACGTTTGGTACTGGCTGGAGCTGGTGGGTAATGAGCGTTCTGCTAGCTGTTTATGTAATTTATTTGGCATTTGATATTTTCCAAACCGGTTGGCTGCAGTTTGATTTTCACGTTCAATGGAATCGGCGTTTAGTCTTGACGGCTCTGGAAGCAGGAATTGCTGAAGAGACGCTTTGCCGTTTTGGAATTTTAGGCGCGCTGCTTTATGCCTGTCGTAATCTGACGCAGCGTGTACCGATTGCGATAGGTTTGAGCGCACTCTGTTTTGGACTGCTGCATCTGCCAAATGCTGCCGTGCAAAAATGGGACGTGACGATTCTGCAGATGATCTTTGCAATCGGTTTGGGACTTTATTTGGCCGTGGTCTATCTGTACACGGGACAATTATGGCTGACAATGCTGATGCACTTCTTTATCGATGCAGCGATCTTTTGTCTAACGCATCATGAAACGATCGTCGGCAGCACCAGCACGGCTGATTGGATTGTGCTGGCAATTGAGTTTCTGTATTTTGCCGGTATTGCCTTATGGATGATGTTTGGTAATCGGCGCGTGGTTATGGAACGGCATGCCGATCGCTTTACCGGTGATCATCAACATTTTGATTTCTCGTTTGATTTTAGAATGTGAAGTTTTGGTAAAGACCCTATATTAAATCATAAAAAAAGTTTATCATTATAAACAGCGATTTTTGAAAGGATGTTTAACTTAATGATAATTGAATTGATCAAGTCCTTTATTTTCGGGCTTGTGGAAGGGATCACCGAATGGCTGCCAATCAGCAGTACCGGACATATGATTTTGTTGGACCAGTTCGTTAAACTGGACGTGTCCAAATCGTTTTACAGCATGTTTGAGGTGGTCATCCAATTAGGTGCAATTATGGCTGTTGTCGTGATCTATTGGAAGCGCATCTGGCCATTCCACCACAGTCAGGCAGTAGGGATCGATGCGCCAAAGGGGATCTGGCGCTACATTGATAAAGATATTATGATCATGTGGGTCAAGATCTTTATCTCTTGTCTGCCAGCCGGGATCATCGGGGTTGCCTTTAACGATACCTTTGAACGGCTCTTTTATAACCCAGTCAGCGTTGCAATTGCCTTGATTGTTTTCGGGGTCGCCTTTATTTGGATCGAAACCGTTCACAAGGGTAAAAAGGCCAAGGCCAATTCAATTGCTGAGATCTCATACAACATGGCCATTATGATTGGCTTCTTCCAGCTGATTGCAGCGGTTTTCCCTGGTACCAGCCGTTCGGGGGCAACGATTGTCGGGGCCTTGCTGTTAGGGGTATCACGAACGGTTGCTGCTGAGTATACCTTCTTCTTGGCAATTCCAGTCATGTTTGGGGCGGCTTTGTTTAAGCTGCTCAAGTTCGGGCTGACTTTTACCTCGATGGAGTTTTGGATCATGGCAGTCGGTTTGATCACGGCATTTGTCTCATCAATCATTGTCATTAAGTTCTTGATGCACTACATCAAAAAGCACGACTTCAAGGTATTTGGGTGGTATCGGATTATCCTTGGCTTAATCGTCTTGCTTTATTTCCTGGTTTTGAAGTAATAAAAAGCACTGCTTGGGGCAATTAGCCTTATGCAGTGCCTTTTTAGTCAGAAAATATTGAGTGATTTCCTGGGAAATTGATTACATTTCCTCACCCATCTTACGGTAGGAATCCATACCGCCCAGCCAAAGCTTATTTATCGGTATGTGGCGCTCTTCAGCAAATGCCCGCATCAAAGTCATGTGATCCATCAGATGATAGTGCTTGTCGGGATCGTTTGGATCAATGACTTTCATTTGGGCCATCATTCCCCCGTCCTCATGTTCCAGAATATGACAATGGTACATAAAGACGCCCGGTACATCGAACCATACCTTGATTAAGACATGCTCGCTTGGATTGATGGCAATCGTATCTTTTAACCCCAATTCATTTGGATTTGGGGCATGACCATCGCGCGATACCGTGACAAAACCAGTTCCATGCATATGATATGGGTGAATCATACCTGGAGCATGGTTGGTGTTTTCAATATCCCAGAGCTGAACCTTGTGCATTGGCATTTGGTAGTCGATGCGATCCATCTTGAATTTTTTGCCATTCATGGCTACCGCCTCATCCATGCCATCTAAGGTTACATAATGAATCGGCATTTCTGGTGAAACGGCTGGATTAGGCGTCTCAAACAAGATGTCTGGCAGCTTGGTGTAATCCGGCTTGAATTCGTGAATCCGGAAGTGTAAAAGCGGTGTGTTATCGGAATAGAGCACAACCTCATCGCCAGGCTGATATTTACCAAAGTCAACGATGATTTCAGCCCGTTCTGCACATGTCAGCATCAGCTTGTTCATTTTTAATGGCTTTGGCAGCAATGAGAGATCACCGGCAATCTGAGTAAACGGTAGCTCATCACTAAAGTGCAGCCGCCATTCGCGACGATTGGCACCGTTTAAAAAGCGCAGTCTTACTTTTTGAGTAGTAACGTCAAAGTAAGGGTTGATCGTACCGTTGATCATTGGTGTTGGTCCCAAGATACCATCTGGATCATAGTCCTTTCGGTAATCCCATTGATTGTTTTCGTGAAAATGGCGATCCTGTAAGATTACGGGAATATCATCGATGCCGTAATTGCGTGGCAAGGGCAATTGGGATTCATGCTGATCTTGAACGATCGCGCCGCCAGCCAGTCCATGCCAGACCTGCTCGGCCGTTGATGGACAGGGATGGGCGTGCAGCCAGACGAAGGCCGCTGGCTGATGAATGGTAAATTCAACATCTCTGGTTTGGCCGGGATAAACCGGAGCATGACAGCCACCGTCTTCAATTGGTCCCGGAATTGCCAGTCCATGCCAGTGGAAGGTGGTGACTTCGGGCAGATCGTTGATGTAATGAATATGGACGGTCTGACCGTCTTTAAAGATCACGGTCTTGCCAAGTAGCGGCCCGTTGTAGCCCCAGGTTTTGGTCTTTTCGCCGGGCAGAAGCTGAATGGCACCAGTTTGTGCGGTGATTGTATAGTAGACATCGGTAGCGGTCTCTTGATCTGGTTTTAAAATCTCGGGGATCCGCAGCGGTTGTGCGGGAGCATCGGCAACCTTTAGCGGAATATATGCACGGTCATGATAGTCAAATGCAGCTTCATTGTAAAAGTAGTCTTGAATGAGTTCTTGGTCGTTCATGTCAATAACCTCCCTTAATTGAATACGTTTTCAAAAGTATTATACCGCAATTAGAAATTAATTAAACTGAATTAAACGATAGACGTTTTATATATCATTAAATAATATTTAGGTATGTCTAAAAAATTGAGTTTACAAAGCCGGCAAATGTAGTAACATAGACATAGATGAGTTAATGAACATCAGTCAGTACCGGCGAGTGGAGTCGGTTTTTATCTAAGAGAGGAGTCGTTAGTTTGTTCGACATTAAGCCAAAGAAATTCAAAAAGATTCTCGTCGGGGTTGACGATGCGCCTGACGCCCGGGCTGCTTTTTCATATGCCGTTGATAAGGCTAAGCGTGATGGATCCGAGATCGGAATCGTTTCAATTCTGGAGACTAATCGTGTCAACATCTACCAGGTGTTAGATAAAGACTACGTTCACAGTACGGAAGATGAACTGCGCAGCCGCCTAAACGACTACGTCCAGGCAGCCATCGACTATGGCGTAGATCCTAAAAAGATTACGGCCATTGTTGATCAAGGTGATCGTCCTGCTGAACGGATCTGCAATCACGTTATCCCTGAATTCAAGCCGGATCTGCTGATTATTGGCTCAATCGGCAAGAATGGCAATCGTAATACGGTTGGCTCTCAAGCCTCTTACATGGTTAAGCATTCTGGAACCTCCGTATTCGTTATTCGTACCGATGAGGTCAAGCATTACGAATAGTCAGCTGAGCAAAAATGTCGCTGCTGATCGTCAAAAGGCAAGACTAGTGCTGATTTTGGCACTGGCTTGCTTTTTATATTGTGATGTTGAAAAATAAAAAACTTGTTGGTTCTCGATTCTATGTTATAATGATTCTAAACTAAAACAAGAAAAGAGGACTGGCTAATGAAAAAGAAAATGTCGCTGGCACAAAAGATCAATGTGCTGCGAGCCAGTGTCATGGGTGCCAATGACGGCATCATTTCAGTTGCCGGGATCGTTATTGGGGTGGCGGCAGCGACCAGCAATCCCCATGCTATTTTAATTTCAGGACTTTCCGGCAGCTTGGCCGGAACGATTTCAATGTGTATGGGGGAATACGTTTCGGTTTCGACCGAAAAAGACTCGCAAAAAATGGCGTTGATTGAGGAAAAAGAACGCCTATCAGAAGACTATGATCGAGAATTTAATTATGTTAAAAATAAGTTCCTGGCCCAAGATATTGATCCGCAACTAGCTCAGCAGGCCACTGCAGAGCTGATGAGCGAAGATCCGCTGGTAACGGCTGTTCAAGAACGCTATGGCTTTAACTCCAAAGAATTTACCAGTCCTTATGCGGCAGCAATTGCTTCACTGATTGCTTTTCCATTGGGCTCGATTTTACCAATGGTTGCGGTGATGAGCTTTCCCCATGAGATTGCAATCATGGCGACAATTATTGCAGTTTTGATTGCGTTGATTATTACTGGTTATTTAGCGGCGGTATTGGGTAAGTCCGATCGTTTAAAGTCAGTGGTTCGCAACGTGGCATCCGGTTTATTGACGATGCTGGTAACGTATCTGATTGGTCAGCTTTTTGCACGTTGAAAGGGGTAGTTGATAATGGAACAAAATAAAAAGCCCAAACAGACGATGCAAGAAAAGCTCAATACGCTGCGAGCGGGTGTTCTGGGAGCCAACGATGGAATTTTGACCGTGGTTGGCGTGCTGGTCTCAGTGGCGGCGGCCACGACTGATCAGTTTACGATTTTTATTGCTGGTCTGTCGGATTTATTGGCCTGTGCCTTTTCCATGGCATCAGGTGAGTATGCATCGGTTTCGACGCAAAAGGATACCGAAAAATCGGCAGTTGCGCATGAAGAGTATCTGCTTAAGCATGATTTCCAAAGTGAAGTTATTGCGGTTCGCGATCACTACATGGAAAAAGGGGTCAGTGAGGCTACGGCCACGGCAATTGCCAAGGATTTGCTGAATAAAAAGCCGTTGCAGACGGTGGTGCGCGTTAAATATGATATTGAGCTGGGGCACTACCTGAATCCTTGGAACGCAGCCTTTTCATCACTGACGGCAGCTGCAGCTGGGGGACTTTTGCCATTGTTGGCCATGGTTTTGGCACCGGTTGCCTGGCGTTGGGAGGCAGTGATTCTAGCAGTAATCTTAACCAGTGCGCTGACTGGGTTTATCAGCTCCAAGTTGGGCAATGGTCTGGTTAAGATTGCCATCGTACGTAACATTATCATTGGGATCATTACCGTCATCATCCACTACTGCGTTGGTCGACTGTTTTAAATTTGATTGGTTAAAGCAATCCGGAATCTGAGGGTTTCGGACTTTTTTATCTGAATTTTGATGTAATCGACAGCTAAAAAGTCCTTGCCTCCAGATTGGAAGCAAGGACTTTTAACAGTTATTGGGCAGCCTGCACGCTCTTTCTTAACTGAACCATGTCTTCAAAACGATTGGTGAAAATGCCGGCAACGTTTTTTTCAAATAATTGCTGGGCTTCTTGATCATCGTTGACGGTCCAGATGCGCTGAGTAGCATTCGTAGCCTGGTAGTGGTGAGGATGGATGCCATGCAGATGTTCTTTTTTGATAAATTCTTGGGCTTTTGGTACGTCATTTTCGGTTAGCCAGTTATAGTCTTGTCTGTCATCAAGCTGCATGCAGTTCTTTAGCGTTTGCAGATTAAATGATGAATAGATTACGGGATGTACGAGTCGATGCTTTTTAACCAGCGGCATTACGATTTTTTCGATGTCTTGATAGGCAATGTTATCGGTCTTAAATTCCAGATTAATCCAGACATCTTGGTTTTCAAAAACGTCCAGCAGCTCATCTAAAGTAGGGATGGGCTCACCGTTGCCCAGCTTGAACTTACGCAGTTCAGCCAATGTGTAGTCAACAATGCGACCGGTTCCGTCAGTCGTTCGGTTGATGGTTTCATCATGCATAATCACGGGTATCTGATCTTTGGTCAGATGAACGTCAAATTCAACGCCATCAATCTGATGGGCAACCACATAGCGAAACCCGGCCAGTGAGTTTTCCGGGAACTTGGCTGGGTAGCCGCGGTGCCCAAAAATCTTGGTTTGGATGGCTTGATTTGATTGTGTATTCATTTTTTACCTCGGCAGATTGTAAAATTTAAGTTGAACATTTTAGTGGACAGAAAAACCCATAAAGGTCTTTAATGGTGTCGTCACAAC
>NZ_CANCWQ010000034.1:0-17621 GCF_947381555.1 Limosilactobacillus pulli | reverse complement strand
GATTTGGTCGTTAAACATATTCTACCCGCTATGGGTTTATTTTTTAAAATCTGTTGCACTTAGATTGTAAATACTCAGTCTAAAAAATGAATCTTTGCTTGGCTAGGGTGACTGATGTTCTTAAAAAAAGCGTATCTAAATTAAGGTTGAACCAGGCTGCAACTTGACGGCTTGGCTTTTTATTTCCGAACAATCGTATTTAAATCCTTTTACAAAAGCCGATTTAAAAATCAGATGCGAACATTCGCAATTTTATCGTTTTAATCTATTGCAAAAATCCGAAAATTGTTGCATAATCAAATCTTGTTTATTGGATTAAATGCATAGGAGATGAATTTTAATGGGTCAAAGCACGAATAACTCGCCTGCTTCTACCAATATTTTAGAGAAATGGTTTCATTTAAGCGAGCAGGGCACGACGATCAAGCGTGAGCTGCTCGCGGGTCTGACGACGTTTGTCTCAATGGCCTACATTTTGTTTGTCAACCCAAGCGTTTTGGGAATTGCGGGCATGAACAAGGGCGCGGTCTTTACGGCAACGGCATTATCTGCAATTATTGGATGTTTATTGATGGCTTTTTTGGCCAACTATCCGATTGCCATTGCGCCTGGTCTTGGTGATAACGCGTTCTTTACATACTCAGTCGTTTTGGCGATGGGTATCTCATGGCAGACGGCGATGGCTGGGGTTTTCGTTGCTTCCGTGATCTTTACGATTTTATCGTTGATGAAGGTCCGCGAAGCTGTTATCAACGCGATTCCGCATGATTTGAAGCTGGCAATTGCCGCTGGGATCGGTTTGTTCATCGCTTTTGTCGGTCTGCAAGGCGGTGGCCTGGTTGTCGCAAGCAAGAGCTCATTGGTTCAATTGGGTTCATTGACGGTACCAACGACTTGGCTGACGATCTTTGGGGTTTTGGCAATCGCACTATTGATGGCTAAACGGGTTCCTGGATCAATCTTTATCGGGATGATTCTGACAACGCTGCTGGGCTTGTTTACGGGCCTGATTAAGATGCCTGCTCATATTATTTCGTTAGCTCCTTCCATGAAGCCAACTTTTGGCGTGGCACTGACCAGCCTGGGCAAGGTTAATACGCCGCAGATGTGGGCCGTTGTTTTGATCTTTTTGCTGGTGGCCTTCTTTGACACAGCCGGAACGCTGGTGGGCTTAGCTCAACAGGCTGGTTTGATGAAAAACGACCGAATGCCGCGAATTGGTCAGGCACTGATGGCTGATTCAATCTCAATGCTGACGGGTTCAGTAATGGGGACTACGCCAACGGCAGCCTACGTTGAATCATCTGCCGGAATTGCCGTTGGTGGCCGGACTGGTCTGACTGCCTTGACGGTCGGTGTGTTGTTTGCCTTTAGTCTGTTGTTCAGCCCACTTTTGACGGTGGTAACGACGCAGGTTACGGCACCAGCTCTGATTATTGTTGGTTCGCTGATGGCAAGTTCTTTGGCTGGCATTGATTGGCTTCACTTTGAAATTGCCTTTCCTGCCTTCATGGTGGTTGCCGGCATGCCATTGACCTACAACATTTCTTACGGGATCGCATTTGGGTTTATCATCTACCCATTGACGATGACGGTTGCTGGTCGCCGTAAAGAAATCAACTGGATCATGTGGACGCTGCTGTTCGTCTTCATCTTGATGCTGTACGTTTTAAACGTTTTGCCATCATAAAAATCTTTAAAAGACGCGATCGATAGCGGTCGGGTCTTTTTTGTAATATTTTTGATATAGATATAAATGAAAGGTCTCAGTTATGATAAAAAAATCGGAATTAAAACACCTGATTGATGTAGCAGCCGGTCGCGTACCGGCTGACGTGGTGATTAGAAATGCGCAGATCGTGGATGTCTTTTTAGGAACTATTCGGCAAGGCGACGTAGCATTGGCAGCTGGTTATATTGCCGGTATCAGTGAACATTATGAAGGACAGCAGGTGGTTGATCTGGCCGGGCGCTTCTTGCTGCCAGGGTTGATTGATGCTCACATTCATGTGGAATCTTCCTATGTTTCGCCTGAGGAATTCAGTCGGATCTTTGTACCATGCGGGACGACAACTGCTTTATGCGATCCGCATGAAATCGTCAACGTTGCCGGTTTGAAAGGCTTGGAATACATGGAGCAGGCTGCCAATCTGGCAAAAATGGATATTCGTTATTTGATGCCTGCTTGCGTCCCATCAACGCCTTATGAGCATGCCGGTGCCAATCTGGCTGCCAGTGACATGGAGCCGGCCTTAAAAAATGGTGAAGTGGATGGTCTGGCCGAATTGATGAACTATGTCGGCGTTGTCAATAATGATGACAAGATGATTGATGAAGTCATGCTGGCCCAAAAATATCATCGTCGTATTGATGGCCATGCGCCACAGGTTTCTGGTAAGCTGCTCAATGCTTATGCGGCGGCCGGCGTAGGCAACGATCATGAATGCTCAACGGTTCAAGAAGCGCAAGATCGTTTGGCATGTGGGATGTATGTTTTGCTGCGCCAAGGTACGACCGAACATGATTTAAAGAACCTCTTGCCGGTTGTTACGCCACAGACTGCACGTCATTGCCTGCTGGCTGGTGATGATGTGCAGGCGGTCACGGCTATGACTTTGGGCCATCTGGATAATAGTATTCGCATCTGTATCGAACAGGGACTGTCACCAATTACGGCAATTCAAATGGCGACACTCAATGCTGCCGAATACTGTGGCTTAAATGATCGTGGGGCGATTGCGCCAGGACGCCGAGCTGATCTGGTGGTTGTTGATGATCTAAGAAGTTTCCATGTGGAACAGACTTGGATTATGGGTGAAAAAGTTGCTCAAGACGGCCAATATCTGCCTCAAGTGCAACGTTATCCAATTGGCGCCGTAGAATCTTCCATGCACGTTAAGCCATTGTCAGCTGACTGCTTTAAACTGCATTTGAGCGGCAAGCCGGTGCGCACGATTGAAGTAATTCCAGGCGAGGTGCTGACTGGTGAAAAGATCTGCCAAGTCAGTCATGACAACGATGGCGACTTTGTCTATAATCCAGCTCAAGATGTGACCAAGCTGGCAGTTATTGAGCGCCATCATGCGACCGGTAAAATGTGTACGGCCTTGGTTAGTGGCTATGGAATCAAGCATGGTGCGATTGCCATTTCAATTGGCCATGATTCGCACAACATCATGGTTACCGGAGTCAGTGACAACGAGATGCATGCAGCCGTTGATGAATTGATCAAACAAGGTGGCGGCGTTGTCATGGTCAAGGATCAAGAGCCGATTGCGCGGATGCCATTGCCAATTGCTGGCTTGATGAGCGATCAGCCAGCTGAAAAGGTCGTGGCCGCGCAAAACGAGATCAACCGAGCCGCCCATGATGAGCTGGAAATTCCCGCCAACGTTGATCCGGTCATGTCACTGAGCTTTTTGCCATTGGCAGTGATTCCAGAATTAAAATTAACCGATGAGGGACTGTTTGACGTTGCCAATGGTCGCTTTGCTACGCTGGAGGTTGACGATCAAGCCTAAATTGGCGATAATTGGCGCGAATAGTTGAAATCCGGAACACTGTACGGTAAACTATTAAAGTATGTACAGGTCGCTGTTATTTAAGAATTGAAACGGCGATCAGTTGAAAACTGCAAGTTATTGGAGGAAATGAAATGTCAGCAAAATGGGAACGCGACAGCGAAGCCAGCAAAGGGACATTAACTTTTGAAATCGACGTTGAAACGGCTAAGAAGGGTATTGACCAAGCCTTTAAGCGGACGCAAAAACGGATCACGGTTCCTGGTTTCCGTAAGGGCCACGTGCCACGTCAACTGTTCAACCAAATGTACGGTGAAGAAGCTCTGTACCAAGACGCTTTGAACATCGTGCTGCCAAAGGCCTACGAAGATGCCGTCAAGGAAACGGGCATCGAACCAGTTGACCAGCCACAAATCGATGTTAAGAGTCTGGAAAAGGGTCAGCCATGGGTACTGACTGCCGAAGTTGCCGTTAAGCCAGAAGTTAAGCTGGGCGACTACAAGGGTATGGAAGTTCCTGCTCAAGACACCACGGTTTCCGACAAGGAAGTTGAAGACGAATTGGAATCCAAGCGTCAACAACAAGCTGAACTGGTTCTGAAAGAAGACCAACCAGCTGAAAACGGCGACACGGTTGTTATTGACTACGTTGGTTCCGTTGATGGCGAAAAGTTTGACGGCGGCTCTGCTGACAACTACTCGCTGGAACTGGGCTCTGGTGCCTTCATTCCAGGCTTTGAAGACCAACTGGTTGGCCACAAGTCCGGTGACGACGTTGAAGTTAAGGTAACCTTCCCTGAAGAATACCACGCTCAAGACCTGGCTGGTAAAGAAGCCGTCTTTGAAGTTAAGCTGCACGAAGTCAAGGAAAAGCAACTGCCAGAAATGGACGACGAATTCGCCAAGGACGTTGACGAAGACGTTGACACGCTTGACGAACTGAAGGAAAAGACGAAGAAGCAGCTGCAAGAACAAAAAGAAGACGCTGCTCACGCCGCCATTGAGGATGCTGCGATCGAAGCCGCTGTCAACAATGCTGAAACGGAAGAAATTCCACAAGCTATGCTGGACGACGACACGGACCGTCAAGTACAACAATACCTGATGGGCATGCAACAACAAGGCATCAACCCTAAGATGTACTTCCAAATCACTGGTACGACTGAAGACGACCTGCGCAAGCAATTCGCCAACGATGCTGCCAAGCGCGTTAAGACCAACCTGGTTCTGGAAGCCATCGTTAAGGACGCCAACCTGGAAGCAACCGATGAAGACATCGATGCTGAAATCAAGGATCTGGCTTCTCAATACGGTATGGAAGAAGATGCCGTTAAGAAGGCTCTGTCCAAGGATATGCTGAGTCACGACATTCAAATCAAGAAGGCCGTTGACCTGGTTACGGATTCTGCCAAGCAGGTTGAATCCAAGGACGCAGAAGAAGACAAGTAATCTTTGACATTGCGTTAAAAAACAGCTGTTACGCTGCTTAAAACAAATAGGGCCCAGCGTTCGGTCATCCGGGTGCTGGGCCCTGTTGTCGTACTGAGTCGATTAAATCCACGTCTTGAATCATTCTGGATGGGCAGATGATGGTTTGAATTATTCGAAATTTGGTCGACAGTTTGGTATGATAAACACAATCATTTTAAGAGGAGGACGCAAAATGTTTGAAGATACCAGTGGCATGGATGCCGTGCACTGTTCTTTTTGTGGCAAGTCGCAAGACGAGGTAAAAAAGATCGTTGCCGGTCCTGGCGTCTACATTTGCAACGAGTGTGTCGATCTTTGTCAGCAGATTATTGAACAGGAACTGGCTGAGGATCACGCCAATGAAACTTTCCGCGTACCAACGCCGGCTGAAATCGTCAAGGAGCTCAATGATTATGTAATTGGTCAAGACGATGCCAAGAAGACGTTGGCCGTAGCGGTATACAACCACTACAAGCGGGTCAACGCCATGATGACCGGTGACAACAACGAAACCGATCTGCAAAAGAGCAACATTGCCATTATTGGGCCAACGGGTTCTGGGAAAACCTACCTGGCACAATCATTGGCTAAGATCTTAAACGTGCCGTTTGCTATTGCCGATGCAACGACTTTGACTGAGGCCGGTTATGTCGGTGAAGACGTTGAAAATATCATCCTAAAGCTTTTACAGGCGGCAGATTTTGATGTTGAACGGGCCGAAAAAGGGATTATCTACATCGACGAAATTGACAAGATTGCCAAAAAAGGCGAAAATGTCTCGATTACGCGGGATGTTTCCGGTGAAGGCGTTCAGCAGGCGCTGCTTAAGATCTTGGAAGGCACGATTGCCAATGTTCCGCCGCAGGGAGGTCGTAAGCACCCGCAACAAGAATTCATTCAAGTTGACACCAGCAACATTTTGTTTATCGTCGGTGGGGCCTTTGACGGAATTGAAAACATCGTCAAAGAACGCTTGGGTGACAAGACGATTGGCTTTGGCACCGATACTGGTGAATTGCAGGATGTTAACGAAAAGAACATTTTACAACACGTAATTCCAGAAGACCTGCTCAAGTTTGGACTGATTCCAGAATTTATCGGTCGGCTGCCAGTCTTGACGGCACTGCAAAAGCTGGATGAAGATGATCTGGTACGTATTTTGACCGAACCAAAGAATGCACTGGTCAAGCAGTATCAAGAACTGATTCGTCTGGATGGCAGTCAGCTGCAGTTTACGGATGGTGCCTTGCGTGCAATGGCGCAACTGGCGATCAAGCGTAATACCGGTGCGCGGGGCCTGCGCTCAATTATTGAAGACGTGATGCGCGATGTCATGTTTGATCTGCCGAGTCGCGATGACGTGGCTAAGGTCGTAATCGACAAGCGCTGCGTAGAAAATCATGGCGAGCCGCGTTATCTATTAAAGGACGAAAAAGCTTCATAGGCAGTCAGAAAGGGTCAGCAGTGGCCCTTTTTTAACGGGGGAATCAAAACAGATTATGGAAGTTCATCACGTTGACTTAACGATCAGTGCAGTTGCCGAAGAGCAGTATCCTAAAACGGACTACCCTGAGATTGCCCTGGTTGGCCGTTCCAATGTCGGCAAGTCTTCTTTGACTAATGTCTTGATCAATCGCAAAAACTTTGCCCATACTTCCAGCCAGCCTGGTAAAACGCAGACGCTGAATTTCTACAATGTTGAAGATCAGCTCTTTTTCGTTGATGTGCCTGGCTATGGTTATGCCAAGGTTTCCAAAAAGCAGCGCGAAAAGTTTGGCAAGATGATTGAGACTTATCTGACTACGCGTCCGCAATTAAAGGGCGTGATTGAGCTGGTTGATGCCCGCCATGCGCCAAGTGATGACGATGTGGCCATGTATCAATGGCTGAAGTATTACCAAGTACCGCTTTTGGTGGTTGGGACTAAGATTGACAAGGTTAAGCCCAGTGCCCGGACAAAGTCGATTTCACAGATCACGAAGACGCTGGGGCTAGAAGATACGCCACTGCAGCTTTTCTCGGCAGAAACCAAGTACGGTAAGGATGAGGTTTGGCAATGGATCGAAGCCCGCATGCATGATTAGAGATATTTATCAGTTGTAGCTGGATCAAATTGAATCAGGCAACATAAAAGGGCCCCGCGTCCGGAATTGACCGGATACGGGACCCTCTTGTCGTTTAATGACAGTTATTACTGCTTGTCTTGCTGCTCAGCTTGCTCTTTGTCAGCTGGCTTGTCTTTTGGCTTAGCCTTTTCTTTAGGATCGATTGCCAGATCGTTGAACAGCTTTTCCAGCTTTTGATTGCGCTGCGTTACCAAACCCATAGCTGAACCTCCTTTAACTTATTGCTTGAAGCTATCCTAACATAAACTAGAAAAAGCGTAAATCAACTCATAGGCGATTCTTTTGCGACCAGGAGTCGACCTGTACTAAAATTAAAGATAATTGCTAAAACGGAGGAATTTGATGACCACACAACGAGTGGAACACAAGCTGATGCTGCTGCCGGACAAACCCGGCTGCTATTTGATGAAAGATATCAATGGTCAGATCATCTACGTCGGCAAGGCCAAAAATCTCAAAAATCGCGTACGCTCGTATTTTAAGAGCAGTCATACCGGCAAGGTCGCGGCGATGGTTGATCAAGTGGCTGATTTTGACATTATTACCACTGATTCCAACAAAGAAAGCTTTTTGCTGGAGATCACACTGATTCAAAAACACCAGCCCTATTACAATATCAAGCTTAAGCGAGGGACTGGCTATCCTTATATCAAGATTACCAATGAGCGTGACCCACGTATCGAAATCACCGGTCAGGTCAAAAAAGACGGGGCCTATTATTTTGGCCCGTATCCAAACGTTTATGCCGCTGAAGAAACGCTGCACTTTATCCAAAAAGTTTATCCACTGCGGCGCTGCAAGGGGCATCAGGGACGGCCATGTCTTTACTATCACATGGGACAGTGCTTGGGCGCCTGTTTTAGAGAGGTACCGCGTGAGGAATATGATACCCAGATCAAAAAAATTAAGTCGTTTTTAAACGGTAATACTGCCAGCGTCAAGCGTCAGCTGCTGGCCAAGATGAAACAGGCCAGTGAAGAATTGGAGTTTGAACGAGCCGCGGAGATTCGCGATCAACTGCACTATATTGAGGTGACGGTTGAAAAACAAAAAATCATTACTAATGACAAAACACCGCGTGATCTGTTCAACTTTTATATGGACAAAGGCTGGCTGAGCATTCAAGTATTCTTTATTCGTCAGGCTCGTTTGATGAAGCGGGAAAAGCGTTTGTTTCCAGTCGTTGATTCAGCAGCAGAAGAAATGACCAGCTTCATTTTACAGTTCTATAACCGTAAAAATAATATTTTGCCAAAAGAGATTCTCTTGCCAGCTGGCTTGCCCAATCGAGAAATCAGCGAGATTTTAGGGGTACCGGTACGAACGCCGCAGCGAGGAGAAAAACGGGATCTGATGCACATGGCCTATGAAAATGCCCAGCTGCAGCTCAATGAAAAGTTTCGTTTACTAGAACTTGATCAAGCCAAAACCAGTGGCGCTATGAAAGAAATCACGGACGCCCTGGGACTGCCGGAATGTCATAAGATTGAAGCTTTTGACCACTCGCATATTCAAGGTGCCGATCCGGTCAGTGCCATGGTCGTGTTTGTTGATGGTGAGCCAGCCAAAAAGCTTTACCGCAAATACAAGCTTAAATCTGTGATTGATCATGCCGATGAGGCCGCCAGCACGCGTGAGGTAATTCGGCGTCGCTATAGCCGACTTTTAAAAGAAGGTCAGCCACTGCCTGATCTGATCTTTATGGATGGCGGTGAGATTCAAATGGATGCCGTCAAAGACATTTTGGAAAATGAACTGAACCTGCAGATTCCGGTAGTTGGCATGGTAAAAAACGATAAGCATAAAACAGCTGATCTTTTATATGGCAACGACGATCATCACGTTCATCTAGACCCGCGCAGTCAGGGCTTTTATCTGGTGCAGCGAATTCAAGACGAGGTGCATCGCTTTGCAATCACTTTTCACCGCAGCGTGCATACCAAGCATTCCCTTAGCTCACGTTTGGATGAGATCAAAGGCGTGGGGCCCAGAACGCGCAATAAGCTGTTAAAGGCTTATGGCTCATTGGATAAGATTGCTGATGCCAAGGTTGAAGAGATTCAAGCCTTGGGAATCAATCAAAAAACGGCCCAATTAATCAAACTTTCTTTGCAGGGTAAGGCCACAATGGCAAAAGGCAGCAGTCATGACTGATTTTGACGCCCGCATGATTTTTCCTTATACTAGACCTAGTAGTCACTATTTTAAGAACGGAGAATATTTTTCATGGCTAACATGTTTGTGGATCAAATAAAAATTGAAGCCCATGCCGGAAAAGGCGGTAATGGGATGGTGGCTTTCCGACGCGAAAAGTACGTTCCCAACGGCGGACCAGCTGGTGGCGACGGTGGCCGCGGCGGCAGCATCATTTTAAAGGTCGATCCTGGCTTGCGGACGCTGATGGATTTTCGCTACCACCGGATTTTTAAGGCTAAAAATGGCCAAAATGGAATGAGCAAGCAGATGACGGGGGCAGCTGCTTCAGATCTGATCGTTGCCGTCCCCGAGGGAACTACGGTGCGCGATCTGGATACCGGCGAAATCATGGGCGATCTGACTCAGCCTGGTCAAGAGTTGGTAATTGCTAAGGGTGGCCGTGGCGGTCGCGGCAATATTCACTTTGCCTCAGCCAAAAATCCTGCCCCTGAGATTGCCGAAAATGGTGAACCAGGTGAGGATCGCTATTTGGAATTGGAATTAAAGATGCTGGCCGATGTCGGTTTGATCGGGTTCCCATCTGTGGGCAAGTCAACGCTGCTTTCCGTTGTTACGGGAGCCAAGCCTAAGATTGCGGCCTATGAGTTTACAACGCTGGTGCCAAATCTAGGGATGGTCATGCTACCAGATGGTCGCGACTTTGCAATGGCTGATATGCCTGGTTTAATCGAGGGTGCATCTAAAGGGGTCGGGTTAGGTCTGACTTTCTTGCGCCACATTGAGCGGACTCGGGTCTTGCTGCACCTGATCGATATGGGCAGTCAAGACCCCGAACAGGCCATTGAGCGCTATCACCAGATCAATCACGAACTGGCAGCCTATGATCCTGAGCTGCTCAAGCGGCCACAGATTATCGTTGTTACCAAAATGGATCTGCCGGATGCCCAAGAAAACCTGGCCCACTTTAAGGAAAAGCTGGCCCAAGACGATACGTTTGAAAAGATGCCGCCAGTCGTGCCGATCAGTGCCATTACGCACCAAGGCGTCCAGGGACTGATGCAGATGACGGCCGATCTGCTTGATCAAACGCCGGCCTTTGACAGCGAGCATCATGATAAGCTGGAGACGGTTGAATACCATGCCAAAGAAGAAGAACCAGCCTTTACCATTACGCGTGATGACGATGGCACCTGGGTCCTGGGTGGCGAAAAGCTGACGCGGCTGTTTAAGATGTCCAATCTGGATCATGAGGATGGTCAGCTGCGCTTTGCCCGCCAGCTGCGGCACATGGGCGTGGACGATGCATTGCGGGCCAAGGGCATTCAAAACGGTGATCTGGTGCGCATCGAAAAATTTGTTTTTGAATTTGTCCAATAATTGATGATAATAGAAGACAGAATAGGAAAATGATTTATGCAGATTGAATTCTTAGGAACCGGTGCGGGGTCGCCAAGTAAGCAGCGCAACGTTTCCAGCATTGCCTTAAAACTGCTGGAAGAACGCAATGCAGTGTGGCTGTTTGACTGTGGCGAGGCAACTCAGCACCAGATTTTGCGGACGACGATTCGCCCTCGCAAAATCGAAAAAATCTTTATCAGTCATCTTCATGGCGACCATATTTTTGGCCTGCCTGGCCTGCTGAGCTCGCGGTCGTTTCAAGGCGGCAATGAGCCATTGACGATCTATGGCCCGGTTGGCATCAAAGAATTTGTCAAGACGGCCTTAAAAGTGAGTGAGTCGCGCTTGAGTTACCCACTGAAGTTTGTCGAGTTGACTGATGATGGTAAGATTTTCAGCGATAAGACGTTTACGGTTTATACCAAAAAGCTGAACCATAAAATTGCCTGTTTTGGCTATCGCGTGGTTGAGCATGATCATCCTGGCGAGCTGCAAGTCGAAAAACTGCGCGCAGCCAAGGTTCCATCCGGTCCAATCTATGGCCAGCTTAAAGCCGGTCAGACCGTTGAGCTGCCGGATGGACGCGTTTTGGATGGCCACGACTTTATTGGTGAGCCGCAAAAGGGCCGCGTGATTACGATTATCAGTGATACGCGTCATACGCCGGCGGCCGTTGAACTGGCGGAGGATGCCGACGTCTTGATTCATGAAGGTACCTTTGCCAAAGATGAGATCAAGATGGCGCGCAGCTATTACCATTCAACCAGTGGTCAGGCGGCAATGACAGCGAAAAAGTCGCATGCCAAAAAACTGCTGTTGACGCATATCTCGGCACGCTATACTGGCAAGGCGGCCTATCAGCTGGCCTACCAGGTTCGTGATATATTCCCCGCCACGCGCGTCGTTAATGATTTTGATATAGTTGACGTACCATTTAAATAGAGGTGATGGCAATGATGAAGCGAATGAAGGCATTACGGATGTTGCGCAACAAGATTGTTTTGATTACTGGCGAATCCAGTGGTATTGGCAAGGAGCTGGCTTTAGAAGCAGCCAGACGCGGTGCAATCGTCGTAGTCTGCGCGCGTAATCTAGAAAAGCTCAATCAGGTTGCTCAGCAGTGTCTGATTCTTTCGGGACGCCCATCATTTGCCTATCAATTGGACGTCACTGATCCGGATCGCGTCGATGAGGTCTTGAATACGATTCGGCATGAGGTTGGCGAGATTGATGTTTTGGTTAATGCTGCTGGGCTGGGCGACTTTACCGCGGTTAAAGATCAGCCTCGTTCAGCCATGAAGCGCATGGTTGACGTTAATTTGCTGGCATTGATGTATCTGAGCCGCTGCGTAGCCAAACAGATGATGGACCAGGGATTTGGTGCCATTATCAATCTAGGCTCTTTGGATGGCAAGATTCCGACCCCGAATGCCGCCGCCTATTCAGCAACCAAGGCCGGTGTAATCCAGTTCGACAATATTTTGCGCATGGAAGTGGCTGACTATGGTGTCCAGGTGTTGACCGTCAATCCGGGTCCCGTTGCCACGTCGTTTTTTGATAAGGCGGATTCTGATGGCAGCTACCTAAGCAAACTGCCACGTTGGATGATTGTGCAGCCGGCGGAACTGGCTAAGCAGGTTTGGGATCATGTTGGGTATGAGACCCGTGAGATTAACGTACCAGCTTGGACTTCTTGGTTTTCATGGGGCTATCAGGTGTGGCCGGGACTTGGCGATTGGGCAATCAAAAAGTTTTTTGACTATCAACAGGACAAGCGCAGTCTATAAAAAGCAGCGACCGGGACTAAAGTAGGTTCCGGTTGTTATATTTTAAGGAATGGTGAAATCATGGAAGCGCGCTATGAGTGGGAATTTTCCCAAAATAAAAACCAGCAGCTGGCCAATGAGCTGCAGCAGCAGTGTCAATTATCGCCACTGTTGACTCAATTATTGATTCAGCGCGGCATTGATTCGGTTGAAAAAGCCAAGCAGTACTTGGATCCACAACTGGCCGAACTGCGCGATCCCTTTGAGCTGCACGATATGCAAAAGGCGGTCGATCGGATTCAAGCTGCCGTTGCCAATGGTGAAAAGATCGTTATCTATGGCGACTATGACGCGGATGGCATTACCAGTACGGCCGTTATGTATGAAACCCTGGACGAGGTGGGGGCTCAGGTTGAGTTTTTCATTCCCAACCGCTTTACTGATGGCTATGGTCCCAACCTTGACGAGTATCAGCGATTAATTGATGGTGGTGCTCAATTAATCATTACGGTCGACAATGGCGTTTCTGGAGCCAAGGAGATCGAATATGCCAACTCGCGCGGCGTTGACGTGGTCATTACTGATCACCACGAGCTGCCTGAAAAACTACCTGAAGCAGCGGCAATCGTACACCCTAAGTATCCAGGCAGTGAGTATGCAGGCGGGGATCTTTCCGGTGTTGGCGTTGCCTTTAAGACGGCCTGGGCCCTAACCGAAGAGTTTCCCCAAGAAATGTTGGATTTGGTGGCAATTGGCGAACTGGCCGATCTGGTCGACGTAACCGGTGAGAATCGGGCACTGATCACCTGGGGTCTCAAGCAATTGCGACAAGGGATGCGACCTGGTCTTCATCAGTTGGTCAAGCTGGCCAAGCTCAATGAGGATCAATTGTCCGATCAAGACGTTGGCTTTGGCATTGCGCCACGCCTGAATGCGTTGGGACGGATTGATGACGCCAATGAAGGCGTTTTGCTTTTGACGACCATGGATGATCGCGAGGGTAAAGAGATCGCCCAAGAAGTCGAAAATGCCAACCAAACGCGTCAGCAGCTGGTGGCTAAAATTACGGATGAGGCGTTAAGACAGGCTCGTGCGTCTGAAAATACCGACCGATCGACTCTATTGCTGCTGGGTCATGAATGGCATCAAGGTGTTTTAGGCATCGTTGCCAGTCGCGTGGTTGAAGAAACCGGCAAACCGACGATTGTTGCCAGCGTCAATGACGGTGATGAGATTGCCAAAGGATCTGGGCGCAGTCATGATGGGTTTGACCTGTTTGAGGCTTTACAAAAGCACCGTGATCTGATGACGGCGTTTGGCGGTCATGCTCAGGCATGCGGCATGTCATTTAATATCGATCAGGTTGACCAGTTGCGCGCCGCTTTGGAACAAGAAGCCAAAGCACGGGGACTGGCTGAGTCAGGACCGATCAAATTGGATCTGGCAGCCAGCCTCAGTCCGGATGATGTTAACGAAAACCTTTATGATCAGCTGCAGCGACTAGCGCCTTTTGGACCGGGCAATCCAGAACCGGTTTTTGCAATTCATGCCGATCACATTAATAATGTCAAGACGATGGGCAAGCAGCAAGAGCATCTTAAATTTAAGCTGCGTGGTCAAAAAAACAGTGCGGCCGTGGTAGCGTTTGGCAAGGCCGACCTGGCACCATTGCTTTTGGCTGGAGTCCCGGTAACGATTGCGGCTACGTTTGGCATTAATGAATGGCATGGCAAGCGAACCGCTCAATTGATGCTTAAAGACATCAAGACGCAGGGAACGGCAATCCTGGATCAAAGAACGCGCCAGCTTTTGCCGGGAATGTTTAATGAAACCGGCTATTATGTGGCCTTTGATCAAACGCTGCGCGAAAACATTGCTGGTCACGCACATGGCATTGTATTGGATCCCCAGACCGCACTGGAGACTGATTTTAAAGATCAGCAGGTAACGATCGTAGACTGCCCACCTGATTTGGCGATGCTTAGTGCACTTTGGCAAAATGGCGGCCAGCCGGCAATGATTCGACTGTTGCTTTGGGAAAAGCATCCCGTTCGGTTTGGTTTGCCAAATCGTCAGCAGTTTGCCATGTTATATCGCTTTTTACGTCAGTATCCAGAGATTGCCAACTATCGCCAGCAGCAGCCAGCCATGGCCCGTTCACTGTTGATGCCGGTTGAGCAGTTAAATTGGATGATTACGGTGTTTTATGAGGCAAAATTTGTTACAATAAATGATGGCGTTCTAAAGCTGGCGGATCATCCCGACCATGTTGATTTAGAACAGACGAAATGCTATCAGCAGCACGCGGCTCACCTAAAAAGCGCGCAGGTACTGCTGTACAGCGATACGCACACGCTGCGCAAGCGAGTTGCGGCTTGGCTGATGGCAAACGAATAAGGAGAAATTTTAAATGGCTCTAGATCTTTATAAATACGTTGCAAGTATTCCTGACTATCCAGAAAAGGGAATCATCTTCCGTGATATTTTACCGCTGATGGCTGACGGTGAGGCCTTCAAGCAGGCAACCGATGAAATTACGGCATTTGCTCGTGAAAGAAACGTTGATATGGTCGTTGGTCCTGAAGCGCGGGGCTTTATCGTTGGCTGCCCAGTTGCCTATGAGTTGGGCGTTGGCTTTGCCCCAGCCCGTAAAAAGGGCAAGCTGCCACGGGCAACGGTCAGTGCTTCTTATCAGCTGGAATATGGTGAGGCAACGCTGCAGATGGAAAACGACTCCGTTAAGCCTGGTCAGCGCGTTTTGGTAGTTGACGATCTGCTGGCTACTGGCGGTACGATTGGCGCAACGATTGACATGGTTGAACAGATGGGCGGCAAGGTCGTTGGCGCAGCCTTCTTGATTGAATTAAAAGAGTTGGAAGGCCGCAAGCATCTGCGCGATATTGATATAAAGACGCTGATGGAATTCTAGGCACTGATCGTTTAGGATTGCTTTAGCAAAAAAGGGTCCAACGCTCATGGAGTGGGGGACCCTTTTATTATCACATGGCTGTTTTATAGTGATTGTGCAGCTGATCAGTCAAAAAATTCAAATTACAATTGAAATTAAAGTACGATCAGTAAAATTTTATTGTAAAGTAGTAATGAAATAGTTTTTTATTTAAGGATTACAAAGGAGCTTTCCATGATTTTCTTAGTTGTTTTCGGTGCACTGATGCTGATCTTGAGTGCCTTTTACCTGGTTAATTCCTGGCAGCAGTATCGCCAGTGGGTAGTGCCAACGATTATGCTGGTCCTAAGTCTGGCGGCTACGGTTTATTGTACGATCAATCTTCCATATTGGCACCATAGTCAATCTGCACAACAAACGACGAGTGCTGTCAGCTCAAAATCGTCGCTTAGCTCTGCGACCGGCTCGCAAGCTGATTCCAGTTCCAGCTTTTCAGTCAATGGTACTACCGCGGTCTTTAATCAGCAAGGCAGCGGCGCCACTCAGGAACAAAAAGAAATGTACCTGCTGCGCCAACTGCAGAAAGCCTACAGTAAGATGGGGACTGTTAACTATGACAGCAGCTCAAAAACATATCAGATTATGCCAACCAATGAAAATACGGTTGAGGCCCTGAACTATATCGCGCAAAATCCCGATCAGGCCCAGCAGGCGGGGTGGTCGAATCTAACCAGCTCGCTTAATCAGACTTCGGCCCAGATTAAAAAAATCGTGGGGAGCGGCTACTCGCTGAGCATGATGAAGCCCAACGATGATCAGACGGCGCTGTATACGGCTAAGGATGGCAAGCAGACCTACAGTATTGTTAATCAGTAGGAGGCGAGCAGATGAAAAATCATGATCGATTGGTTTTGGTGACGGTGATTGCGTTTGGTCTGGCTATGCGGGCACCAATTATTACCATTCCGTTGATAATTGATCAACTTGCTCGTCAGCTAAAAACGGCGGTCGGCAACCTTGGAATCTTGACAACCATTCCGCTGATAATGTTTTTGCTGTTCTCAATTGTTGCCGCTAAGGAAATGACTCGCTTCGGCCTGCGCAAAGCCTTGAACTTTGGCTTGACGGCGCTGGTTTTAGGAGCATTGTTAAAACTTCATGTGACCTAGCCAATGCTTTTGGTGGGAACGATTTTGGTTGGGCTAGGAATTACCCATTTAAACGTTTTGACACCTTCCGTGGTTGCCACGTATGAGCCCAATCACACCGCATTTTATACTACAGCTTATTCGCTGGCGATTATGGTTGGTTCATCAGTATTCAGCCTGCTGACGCATCCGCTATCGAGTACTTTTGGCTGGTGGTCCGTCTTGGTCGTTTTATTAATGTTGACGATGTTTCCTTGGCTGATGTGGATACTTTTCAGGTTGCCGGTACCATTACGTTCCCAAGCAAAGCGCGCTGATAATCAGTCAGTCAAATCAATTCATGAACCAGACCTAAAAATGACTGCTGCGCCGCTTTGGCAGAATCGATATGCGTGGTGCTGCCTGTTGATGTTTGGTACACAGTCGCTTATTAACTATACTTTAGTGGCCTGGCTGCCAGAATTGATGCGCTTTAACGGTATTTCTGGCGGTCAGATCAGTATTGTCTTGGCAATGTATTCAGCAGCAGGCATGCCGGTGTCATTGTTGCTGCCCCGTTTTCTTGAAACAGCCACGCATTGAAGCCAGATTGTAATGTCGATCGTGGTTGGACTGTTGACGCTGTTGGCGGCCGTTTTGATGTTTTGGCAGTCGTCCATGCCACTTGTTTACTGGTATTATTTGTCAATCATTACTGGTGCGATGACGGCTTTTTACTTCATTATGGCGCTAACGACTTTTCCGCTTAAGATGATTTCACCAGCCCGAACGGCACAGCTTTCCGGTTTGACGCAAAGTGGCGGTTATCTGATAGCATCGTTTGGTCCAGCGCTTTATGGCCTGGCTTTTAAAAGCAGTCCGCTGGGAATCATGCAGATTTGGTGTTTTGCCATCGTCATCGCTTTATGTACTTTGGCTAGTTTTGTGGTTATCAAAATGCCAAAAATTTAAAATCAAGCTTAAGGACAGTAATCAATTTGATTGCTGTCTTTTTAATGCCTTGACGATTGTTAAGCCAGTCGCTAAACTGGAAAAAATTTAAAAAAGGGAATGGGGAGTGTAAAATATTTTGTGTAAATTTCTAAATTAAATTGAAAAAGGGAAAGCCTTCCCCGTATGATTAAATCG
>NZ_CANCWQ010000033.1:0-17627 GCF_947381555.1 Limosilactobacillus pulli | reverse complement strand
TCTAGCCAATTTTAAATGCCCTCCAAATATAAGATGAATTTTCTATTTCATCTGTATACTTAGAGGGCATTATAGCCATACAACTTTGGGGGTATTTTTATGACCAAAATCAGCATAGAGACTAAGATCAAGGCAATTGAAGAATACTGTACAACCGCAAGCTCTCTGCGGGGGATCGCTCGCAAATACGGGATTGCAAAGCTTGACTTTCAAATCTGCGTGGGTATTTATGCACGTTTCGGCAAGGAAAAACTATTGAATCCACCAACCGTAACTGGGGATTTCCGCTTAAATCTGGTAAAGTGGAAGCAACAAAACCTAGCTTCCATTCCAGAGACCTGTATCCACTTTGGCTTTCGTTCATCAGGCTCTGTCTATCAATGGGAGTGTCAGTACAACGAACATGGAGCACAAGCCCTCTTAAAACTACGACCAAGAAGGAAATCAAAACATGAACTCAAATCACGAGAAAGAAATTCAACGTTTAAAGAAACAGAATCAGCTTCTCCAAAAAGAGAACTTATCCTTAAAGATTCAACTCGACGCCTCAAAAAAATTGGCAGCCTTGAGAAAGCATCCAAAAAAGAACTTGCCCAAGTAATTTATGACCTCAAGGCAAAATATCGTTTGAAAGACCTGATTGAAGCACTGCCAATCTCTATGTCGACTTACCAGTATTGGCAGGCTAAGTTTGAACACCCTGATGAAGCCGAAGAAGAGCTTAAATCCGTCATCAAGGGCCTGTTTGAATATTTTGAGGGCGACTATGGCGTTCGTCGGCTGAGCGCGCAAGTACGTGACTACTACCGAATTATCAGTCGTCCGCTGCCCAATCACAAACGAATTTACCGCTTGATGCGTGAGATGGGACTCAAATGTACAAAATACAGCAAACGCCGCCACAAGTACGATTCTTCCAAGGGTCCATCGGGTAAGAAGGCTAAAAACGTAATCCGTCGTCGCTTTATGAGTAATCGCAAATATCAAAAGATGGTCTGCGACATTACTGAATTGAAGGCTAAGGACGGCAGTAAGGTTTATCTGGAAATTATCAAGGATTTGGCAACCAACCAGATTCTGACTTGGGAAATCGAGACGCATCCAACTCTCGAATTCAGCCTTAAGCCGCTGCACAAGCTAATCGATCTTTTACCGCACACTGGGTATCAATTAACTCTGCATACAGATCAAGGCTGGCAGTACCAGCATCGTGCCTGGCGAGTCTTATTAAAGCATGGCCGGATTCGTCAAAGCATGTCCCATCGAGCAACGTGTCTGGATAACGCCGCCTGTGAGACCGTCTTTAGCAAACTTAAAGCAGAAATCAAGCCGGATACTGACTATGCCAATCAAGAAGACTTAATTCAAGCCATTGAAGAGTGGATTGATTACTACAACCACCGCCGGATACAAACAAAATTAGGCAACCTGACCCCACTTCAATATGAAGCACGGCTGGCTGCCTAATAAAAATTTTTTATTCAGTTTACAAGTAATTAATATTCAATTCCAGCTTTTTGGGTACACACCAAACCAACAGCTTTTTTGCTGCATTAATACTTCAAATAGGACAGACGGCAGTTCATTCGTTGATCCAGTCCAAGATCTTAAACATGGTCGCGGCATTTTCTTTAGGTACGGGATGAGCAATAATCTCAGCCGGCGTTTGATTAAGAATCGAACCGGCTGCATACTCGCCATCATTGACAACGATCTCACGGACGTTATCGGCTAATGGCTCAAAATGAAACTGCAGGCCAACGACACGATGGCCGTAGACAAAGCCCTGCTCTCTTAGGCCAGCCGATGAATAAAGCAATTTGGCTCCCGCCGGAATGGTAAACATCTGCTGGTGCCAGTGTAAAACGGTTGAGGTTTCAGGCAAGCCAGGGATGACGTCACTCTTTTTGGATACCGGCGCCCAGCCGACTTCTTTGACTGGTGAGTCTTTGACCGTGGCGCCCAAAGTCATAGCCAGCTGCTGGCCACCAAAGCAGGCACCAAACATTGGCTTGTCTTGAGCCAAGAGTTCCTTGATCAATTGCCGTTCTTTTTTGATCCAGTCCAGATCATCGTTGGGACTCATGGGACCGCCTAAGATCACCAGCATATCGGTTTCATCAGCCTTGGGCAGCTTGTTGAACTGGGCAGGATGATAAACGTAGATCTCGTGGCCGCGCTGGTGCGCCCATTCACTGATCACGCCGGGGCCTTCGTTGGGGGTGTGCTGCAAGATATTGATTCTCATTAATCGATCACTCCTTATATAGACCCTATTCTATAGCAAAACCGACAGTCTGTCTCGCTGGCTGCCGGTTTTACTAAGCAGATTTAATTAGAATTCAATTGCGTATACGATGCGGTGATGGGCTGACTTGCCAGGCCGCAGGGTAATGTCACCGAATTCTGGGTGGTGCGGCGTATCAGAAAGCGTTTGGGCTTCCATTGCCAAAGCACACCATGAAGCACTTGGCCGGTTGAACTTAAGCGAACTGTCCATGCCGTTAGCGGTGTACATAACCAGACCGTTGCGATCTGAGTACAGCTTCATTTTGCGACCGCTGGCAGGATCAGATAACACGGCAACGGGTTCGTGGTTGACGTTTGTACTTGGTTCAACTTGCCAGATGTCATCAAAGCCGCCTTCTTTGGTGTCCTTCATTTCGTTTAAGGCATCGCCCAAGCGACGAGGAGTCTGGAAATCAAATGGTGTCCCGGCGTTAACCAGCTTCTTGCCAGTTGGAATCTTTTCGCCATCAACATCCAGATGGAACTTGGAATTGACCTGCAGTACTTGATCTTCAACGGTGGCCACGTCAGGATCGCCTAAGTTGAAGTAGGTGTGAACGGTTGGGTTGAATAAGGTGTTGGCATCCGTTTCACCGTCCAGATCGATCACAACTCGGTTATCGTTGCTCAGTGAGTAGGTGACCGTAACCTTTTCATTGCCAGGGAAGGAGTCGATTTCAGGCGTCATCGTCTTGGTTAAAACGACTTTAACGGTGTTTGGCGTCGTAACGGTTTGCGCATCAAAGAATTGGTTGCCCAGGCCATTAGGACCACCGTGAAGCGTATTGCCGTTTTCGTTGGTGTCAACGTGGTATTTTTGACCATCGATCGTAAACTCACCTTTACCCAAACGACCGGCAACCAGACCAATCACACGGTTGTTGCACATGCCGTTGTCGGTGAAGTGCTCAATGTCAGCAGCACTTAAAACCAAGTTGACACGCTTGCCATCTTTGCCAGGAACTGAGATTTCCTGCAAAAGGCCGGCATAGTTCAAAACGCTGACCCGCATGTCTTGATCGTTGATAAGCGTGTATTTTTTGACTTCTTGACCTTCAAAAGTACCAAAACTGCTTTCTTTAATTTCCATAATTTAATCCACCTCTTAAAAAGCAAACGTTTTCATAGAAAGATTGTACCATATTCTGCTAGATTGTGATAAAAAATGCTAAAAATAAGACAAATTAAAAAAACACAATGATTGAACTGTCTTGTTAAAGGACTATAATATTAATAAAAATATGTTGTTTCATAAAGCAACGTTTTATAATCTAAGCACAATCTCAAGATAGAAAGGCCAATTTTAATGAAAATGAATCGAACTGTTCGAGATTTCCAAAATGCATTGGAAAGCCTATTGAAGACCCACCAATTTGAACATTTGACGATTGATCAAATCTGTAATGAGGCACTCTTGCATCGCAGCAGCTTTTACCGTTATTTTCATGACAAGTATGACTTGTTGGAGCAAACGATCAATACGCGCTTGAATATTTTGATTGAGCAATCAGATCGTAATGAAGATGAGTTTGTTGAGATCATTATCAAGTATGTTGGAGACAATCGCGAGATCTTTCGTAATCTGACTGATAGCAGCTCGCACAGCTCGTTATATGGCGAGATTATGAAGATCGTCAGTGAGATTTTGCTCAAGCAGCGTCATGATGCTGAAAATAATGATACGATCACACTGGCGCTGAGAAATTCCAAGAATCCGGAAATGCTGGCTTATATTATGAGCGGCTCGATTCTGGGGGCTTTCTACTGGTGGCGTCAAAACAACTATGAGGTTCCACAGCAGGATGTGATTGATTTTGCCAAAAACTCAATTCATGCAGTTTCAAATCATCTTGGACACAATAGCGTAGACTAGTCATTTTAGCCTGGGACAGCTTGGAGTCAGAGATTAACTGCTTATAGATAAATGCAGTAGCTGGCTGGTAATTCAAAGTAAAAAGCTCTGACACCGATGTTGGTCGATGCCGGAGCTTTTTATTTGGTAATGACGTAGCGTTCAAAACGTGCGTAGTCTTGGGGCGACATCTCGACTTTCAGCCGCGTACCGTCATTAAGGTACGCGGTTTCTAAAATGTTGCAGTTTTCATTGATGTAGGAAACCGTTCGTCCATCGGCAAATGGAATCAAGAGGTCAGCCTGCACATAGTCTTTGAATAGATGGCGGCGCAAGGCCTGGACCAAGAGCTGAATGGATTCGTCATCCTTAGCCGAGATGATGATGCGGTTATCGCCTTCCATGACTGGATATTCAAACTCAGTTTGATCAGCCTTATTAAAGACGTAGAGCATCGGAATGTTTTCAATGCCGATCTGCTTGAGCGTTTTTTCAGTCGTGCGCATCATGGCTTCGTAGTTGGGGTCGGAATAATCAATAACCTGGATTAAAAGGTCAGCACCCGCAGCTTCAGCTAGCGTTGATTTAAAGGCTTCAATCAGATGCGTTGGTAGTTTACTGACAAAACCAACCGTATCACTAAGCAAGAAACGTTTTTGATCCGGCAGCGTCAATTGGCGTACGCTGGTATCCAGGGTAGCAAACAGCATGTTTTTTTCAAAAACCTGCTTTTCTTCGGAGATTCCAAAGCGACTGACTAATTGATTCATGATGGTTGATTTACCGGCATTGGTATAACCGACCAGGGCCGCAGTTGGCGTATCGCTTTTTTCTCGTTTAGCCCGTTTGACGTCTTCTGATTTGGCGATTTCTTTTAATTCAGCCCGCAGATGGCTAATCTTATGGTTGATCGTACGCCGATTCATTTCCAGCTTGGTTTCACCGGCACCACGGTTGGTAAAGCCGGCCCCGCCACCGGTTTGCTGATCAAGCCGCTGGTTGGCAGCCGTCTGTAGGCGTGGCAATTGGTATTGCAGTTGGGCAATTTCAACTTGAATTTTGGCTTCACGGCTCTTGGCGCGCTTGGCAAAGATTTCTAGAATCAGAGCCGTACGATCCAGAATGCGGACGCCGGTTTGATCGGCCAGATTCTGCAGCTGACTTGGCGACAGCTCATCATTGGCAATAACCGTGGCAACCTCTTCAGCCTCAGCTAGACGACGCAGTTCTTCAACCTTGCCGGAACCGAAGTAGGTGGCGGAGTTGGGACGGTCCAACGACTGATCCAATCGATCGATAACTTCCATTTGATTGGCTTCAGCCAGAGCAGCCAATTCCTCCATGGAGTATTCATAGTCTTCCTGATCCATATTGAGACCAATGATGATTACCGGTTCAGCACTTTGTATATTATTGTCCATTAACAGAAAGTTCCCCCTTTTTAGCAAGGTTTTATTCAGGCAAGCTCAGTTGATTGTAAAAGACGATCTCGGTTTGATCTGGGGTCAATGAAAGTTTGGTGATGCTGCCGTTTACGGGTGCTTCGTTGGCGAGTGTCTTGTCTTTAGCGTAGCGACTAACGATTGACCGGATGGCGGCACCGTGGGAAACAACGACCGCCGTGCTGCCATCGGGAAGATTGCGCAGCCGGTCTAACCCCTTATCCATGCGCTGCCAAAATTCAGCATCGTTTTCGGCCAAATGGAATGGGTCAGCTGCTTTGGTAATGTCACGGGCTTTTTCAACAGAATACTTGCTGACCAGTTCGTCGTAGGAACGGCAAAGACCAATATTCATGGAAGCCGTAGCTGTGTCCTCGCCTTCGAAAAAGCCGAAAAAAACTTCGCGGAAGGATGAATCAGGTTCTGGATGAACGATCTTGGTTGGGTGGCTGGCAGCCAGCAGTTCTGCCGTCTTGATCGTACGGCGCATATCGCTGCAGAAAAGGTAGTCAAAGTCAACGTCGGTTAGCGCTTTACCAACGCGTTTACCGTCTTCGATACCTTTTTCAGTTAGCGGTGCATCTGACCAGCCTTGATATTTATGAAACAGATTCAAGTAGGTTTGACCGTGTCGAACGAAATAAACATTTACTGCCAAAGGAAAAAACCTCCATTATCCTGTACGTTGTTTAGTATTCAGTTTACCATTATTCCACGGTAAATTGTACGAAATTGCGTTAGAGGTTGCGTTCAATAATATGCCGACGGATCTGCTTGATGAGATTGAAAAAGACGGCCGGTAAAGATCCGCCGATGATCAGCCCCAGCAGCAGCGTTGAAAAATGGGCCTGCACAAAAGGAATGCTGCCAAGATAATAGCCAGCCAAGGCCCCTGAAGCAACCCAAATGGCGACACCTAAAACGTTACCAAGCATGAAACGGGCAAAATGATATTTGGCAATGCCTGAGATCAGTGGTACAAAGGTCCGAATCAATGGGATAAAACGGCCAAAGATAACAGCCCGTAAGCCATATTTGGCAAAGAAGATCTTAGCTTTTTCCATGGTTGGACCAGCCAGTCGTTGCTCTAGCCAGGGCCATTTGATCAAGCGAGTACCGATCAAATAGTTGAGCGTATCGCCCAGGACGGCAGCGATAAAAAAGCCCGGCACCAAAATGCTCATTTTTACTTCGGCACCATGCAAAGCAGCAAGAGACGACGTGACAAAGATCAATGATTGACCTGGCAGCCATGGGAAAACAACCAGGCCAGTCTCCATAAAAATCAAGCCAAATAAGATGATGTAGGTCCAGCTGCCCAGTGAATTGAACAGGGGGAGGACAACTTGAGAAATGTGCGTCAAAGCATAAAAAAGCGATGACAATATCTCCACCTTCAAATCAAATTTTAAAATAATTCTAGTCTTCTTGAACTATTTAAAACAGGCAAAAGACGACAAGTTAAGCAGACCTTATGCAGGCAAGCCTAAAAAACGGAATCGTAACGCAAAAAATGTTATAATTCTAAGATTAGATTTTCAAGACAGGAAGGATGTTCAAGTTTGACAGAATCAATCCAACAATACGAACAGCATCATTTGGATCATGTCGTTAAAGAGGTTCGCAAGGCTGAAGAAAAAGCCAGCGGCACGATTGAAAACGCCAAACGGGATGTAAAGGGCCTGAGTAAGCAGTTCAATGATATCCATATGAATACCACAACCTATTCAGGAATGATGGATACGGCTATGTCTGTTCGTGCTCAGCAGCAGATGCTTGATGAGCGTGAAAATAGTTGGCAGCATGCGGCTGATCGTCTGAGTACGCTCAAACGCTTAGAGGCCAAGCCATATTTTGCCCGCATTGATTTTTTAGAAAAGGGTGCGCAAAAACCAGAAACTATCTATATCGGACTGGCATCATTCTCTGATCGGCCAGACCACTTTTTGGTATACGACTGGCGGGCACCGATTTCTTCAATTTATTATGACGGCAAGCTGGGGCCGGTCAGCTATGAGACACCGGTTGGCAAGCAGGAGGTTGATGTCCGTCTTAAGCGGCAGTTCCAGATTGAGGATGGGACGATCGTAACGCTTTACGATACCGATGAGGCTGTGACTGATCAAATGCTGCTTAGTGCCTTGGGAACGCATTCCAGCACCAAGATGAAGAGCATCGTTACGACTATTCAAAAAACGCAAAACGAGATTATTCGGGATGCTAAAGACGAGCTGCTGTTTGTTCAAGGGGCCGCCGGTTCAGGTAAAACGGCCGCCGTCTTGCAGCGTGTGGCCTGGCTTTTATATCGCTACCGTGGTAATCTGACGGCCAGCCAGGTGGTATTGTTTAGTCCCAATCAGCTGTTCAACGACTATATTGATCAGGTGCTGCCAGAACTGGGCGAGCACAATATGGTTCAAATGACCTACTTCCAATACGTTAATCGGCGGGTGCCAAGACTGCACGTTCAGACGCTCCAGCAGCGCTTTGAAAGCAGTCAGGCAGCAGTCGATCAAAACATCAATCGCTTATTGACGAGCTTAAGCAGCTTTAAAGCAGTTGGTGCCTATGCCAGGGCGCTTGGTCAGCGGGGCCTGCGCTTTCGGAATCTGATGTTTCATGGCAAGCCGTTTTTTACCAAGGAACAAATCAAGACGATCTATTACTCATTCAATCGCAACTATAACCTGGGCAATCGTCTGGATGCGACCAAAGATGCGCTGGATCATCAGCTGAGAAGCCGAGTTGGCGGGGCCATGCGCTCAAAATGGGCAGAAGCAGCCGTCCAAAGCCTCAGCAAAGAGCAGATGGACGCGATGATGAACAATCGGCCGCGCGAGTTTGAATCAGACAAGCAGGAATACAACTTCTATGCCAAGCAGATCGTTTTAAAGGAGTTCGCGCCGATTCATCGAGCAATTCGTCATAACATGTGGATCAACATCAATGCACAGTATCTGCTGTTTTTAAAGGCCTTGCCAAAGATGGTTGATCTGCAGAAGTTTGATTTGACCGAGCAGCAGTGGGTGGCATTTATCGAAAAAACCACGCAGGATCTGAAAGAACGGCAGATCAGTGCTGCCGGCATCTCAATCTATCTCTATTTGTATGATCTGCTGACGGGTAAGCGTGGCGAACGTGATATTCGCTATGTCTTTGTCGATGAGGTTCAAGACTATGACGCCTTCCAGCTGGCCTATCTTAAGTTCAGTTTCCCCAATGCCCGCTTTACGCTGCTGGGAGACCTTAACCAGGCAATCTTTACGGGCGCCAACAGTCGGCAATTGCTGCGGCAGCTGGGTACGATGTTTGATCCCGAAAAGACGAAAGTAGTACAGTTGACCAAGTCATATCGCTCAACTAAACAGATTACCGATTTTACCAAGCATATTCTCAAAGATGGCGAAAAAATCGAGGCCTTTGAGCGTCAAGGCAAGCGGCCAAGCATCTACCAGCTGACAAATCTAAACGATGCCGTCGCACAGGTCGTCGCGGTTCTAAAAGACTATCAAGAACAGCATGATGCAGTTGCCATTATCGGCAAGACCTTGGCTGACAGTGAACAGATCTATCAGCTGCTGGCTGAGCAGGGCGTTAAGGCAACCTTGATCCGCACTGAAAATCAGCGGCTGGTTGATGGTGTGCTGGTCGTACCTTCATACCTGGCAAAAGGGCTTGAGTTTGACGCGGTAATCGTCTGGGATGCCAACGACCAAAAGTATCATGGCGACAGTGAGCGGCAGCTGCTTTACACGATCTGTTCACGAGCGATGCATGATTTGACGATCGTCAGCGTGGGGCAGGCCAGTCAGCTGTTTGCCGATGTGCCGAGTCAAGAGTATGAGCTGACGGATCGTTTATCATAGAATCTTCAAATTTAATGATGGTCAGGCGGGCTTGTAAACACCAATCAGTTAAGTCGGCGGCAATCAATTAAGCTGAGATGCAAAAAATTCCAAACATTTGTTAAAAAACGTTGAATAATCGTAACGACTAGGGATCTTTTATTGTATGATACCTAATGTTGATATTTTTTGATGGGGGAAAGATTATGAAAACAGCGTTGCAGAAGGTAAGGCGTGGCTTGAACACCAAGCTGGGCTTCTTTCTTCTCACGGTGCTCTTGTTTGCGATTAAGAGTTACTGGGCTTATAAAACCAAGTTCAACTTGGGGATTTCCGACAGTATGCAGCAGTTTTTGCTGGCGTTTAACACCTTGCCTGGGGCTCTGGTCTTTTTAGGCATCGCGCTTTATTTCCGCGGTCGGCTTTCATACTGGCTGATGATCTTAATTAATTTTCTGCTTTCGACCTGGCTGTTTGCCAATATTCTCTATTACCGAGAATTTTCCGACTTTATTACCTTTAACATCATCAAAGGTTCTGGAGCGGCATCAAACAACCTGGGCAAGAGTCTGATGGGTATCATTAAGCCAACCGACTTTTTGGTTTACGCTGATGTGATCATCTTGATCGTTCTGCTGGCTGCGCATTTTATTCGGATTGATATGCGTTACTTTAAGGTTCGCTATGCAATGACGATTACGATGATTGGCTTCGTGCTGTTTGGTGCTAACCTGGCCATGGCAGAAAAGGATCGCCCGCAGCTGTTGACGCGGACTTTTGACAACAACTACATCGTCAAATACTTGGGACTGCAGGCCTATACGATCTATGATGGCGTCAAGACTACCCATAACAGTGCGGTTAAGGCTAAGGCCAACAGCAATGACATCAAGCCAGTCTTGAAGTTCTTAAAGAAAAACTATGCTTCGCCAAATATTGAATATTATGGGCAGGCAAAAGGCAAAAACATCATCATCATCCACTTGGAAAGCTTCCAGCAGTTTATGATCGATTACAAGTGGAAAGGTGAAGAGGTTACGCCAAACTTAAACAAGCTTTACCATGCCAGCGATACGATTTCGTTTGACAACTTCTTCAACCAGGTTGGTCAAGGGAAGACAGCCGATGCAGAATTGATGCTGGAAAACTCGCTGTATGGTCTGCCAGAAGGTTCGGCCATGGTTACTGACGGGACGACCAACACGTTCCAGTCGGCGCCAGCTCTGTTGGAACAAAAGCTGGGCTACACTACGGCCTCATTCCATGGTGACGTGCCTAGTTTCTGGAACCGTGACAATGCCTACAAGAGCTTTGGCTACCAGTACTTCTTTAGCAAGGACTATCTGCCAAAGGTTAAGGATGAGGACATGGGTTATGGGGTCAAAGACAAGCTGTTCTTAAAGGAATCCGCATACTATCTGGAACAGCTGCCACAGCCATTCTATGCTAAGCTGATTACGGTCTCGAACCACTATCCTTACATCATTGACAAGAAAAATACTTCAATCAAGTCATGGAATACCGGTGACAGTACGGTTGATCATTATGTCCAAACAGCTCGCTACCTGGATGAATCAGTTGGCGAACTGCTCAACTACCTGGATTCAACCGGTCTGCGCAAGAATACGATGCTGGTTCTGTATGGTGACCATTATGGAATCTCCAACAACCACAAGGCAGCTATTGCTCAGATCTTGGGTAAGAAGTCAGTTGACAATTATGACCTGGCAATGTTCCAGAAAGTACCGTTCATGATCAACATGGAAGGCTTAAAGGGCGGCGTCAACCATACTTATGGTGGTGAAATCGACGTTCTGCCAACCATTGAGGATCTATTGGGCATCAGTTCCAATAAATACGTTCAGTTTGGTCAAGACCTGCTTTCTAAGAACCGCAACCAGATCGTGCCATTTAGAAATGGTGACTGGGTAACCAACAAGTACACCAAGTACAATGGGGATTACTACTACACCAGCAGCGGCAAGGAGATCAAGTCGCCAACCAAGGCCCAGAAAGCCGAGTTTGCCAAGATTCAAAAGTATGTCACGACGGATCTTGGCCTGTCTGATAAGGTCGTCAATGGCGACCTGCTGCGTTTCTACAAACTGAAAGGCTTTAAGACAGTCAACAAGAAGAGCTACTCGTACACGCTGAAGAATGGCTTGAAACAGCTTAAACAGGCGCAAAAGAAGAGCAAGACCAGCTTGAAGAGTCAAAACAACAACCAATCAACGCTGGATCAATACACGACCGATGCACCTGAATTAAAAGGCGTCACGCTGAAGTTCCCGACTAAATAATCCAAAAGCTCAGTCGCTTAAACGGCTGAGCTTTTTTAATGAGGCACGGCTGATATGCTGGTCTGGACGCAAAACGATGGCTGCAGCAGAACAGATCATTACGATAGGCGCAAATAGCTGTTGCTCTGCTCTGTTTACCAAAAGGCCGCTGCTGGAACAGGGGCAGTACTGTAATGTTAGCTATACCGTGCCAGTAGCGAAAGGATTACGATTTATTTTACACTTGCGAACGTTTTCACACATAGCGATCGTTTGTGATAAAATTAAAAAAGAAATTTGACAAAAAGGATCAAAATAACATGGATGAATGGCTGAATTATGATCGCTTTGATCGTGAAACCTGGCATAGTTTTTTCCCCTATGGCAAAACTTTCTTAACCCAGGAAAACCTTGATGATATTAAATCGCTCAATGACCAGATCTCGCTGGCGGATGTACGTGAGGTCTATCTGCCTTTAATTAAGCTGATCCAATTGCAGTATCAAAACTACTTGCAGATGCAGCTGCAGAAGATGACCTTTTTGCGTAAACCAATGCGGCGAATACCTTATATTATTGGAATTGCTGGTTCAGTGGCAGTCGGCAAGAGTACTTCCGCACGATTGCTGCAGATTTTGCTGAAACGCTTGATGCCAGATAAACAGGTTGAGCTGATTACAACTGATGGCTTTATCTATCCCAATCGTGAGTTGGAAAAGCGAGGAATCATGGCGCGCAAGGGATTCCCGGAAAGTTATGATATGGAAAAGCTATTGACCTTTTTAAATGACGTCAATGCCGGCAAGGATTACGTACAGGCACCGATTTATTCGCACAGTGTCTATGATATTGTTCCGGACGAGTACCAGGTAATTGAGAAACCAGACGTCTTAATCGTTGAAGGAATTAACGTCTTGCAACTGCCAACTACGCAGCGAATCTACGTCAGCGACTTTTTTGATTTTGCGATTTATATTGATGCCGAACCCGAATTGATTGAACAATGGTACTTAGAACGATTCGGTATGCTTCTAGATACGGCTTTTCAAGATCCAAGCAATTATTACTATCCTTACACCAAGGGCAATCGTCAACAAGCTTTTGCGATGGCTCGGAAAGTGTGGGATACGGTCGACTTGCCAAATCTGCGCGACTATATCCTGCCAACGCGCAATCGGGCCGATGTGATTCTGCATAAAGCCGAAAATCACCATATTGATCGGATTTATCTGCGAGAAGACTAAGGAACGTTACTCAAGTCATGATGGCAAGTGTCAGCAGTATTGCTTAGTGATGTTGGGATCTTGCTGACAAAGCTTTCTGGCGGGGAATAGCGATGACTTTTTGGAAACCTGGCAATGTGAGACGGTTAAGGTAAGCCGGTCTTGTGAAGAAAATGGTCCCCTAAGCTGCTATGGGGCTTGAAACTACCTACTATTCCTTGATTTTTCGCATAATTTGGTCCAATCAATGCTTAGCAACGACTTTTACGCTCATTGTCAGCTGAATCTACAAGAAAAAGCGCTCCAACAAGCCTGCTTGCTGGGGCGCTGTGTTTTGGTCGGGTATTTTGCGATGCCGCGACTGGTTATCAAGGGCGCGGCCGTAGTAGTCTATTGTGTTTTTGCGTTGCTGTGACTGGATTACTTAAGACTTTTAAAGCTGACGGTAAAATAGATGGTGTCGTCTTTCCAGTTAACGCTTAGGCTGCCTTTGAAGTTTTTGACCAGGTTTTGGGCGATTGAAAGACCAATCCCAAACCCAGATCTTTTTTCATTGATAATACCTAGGCTGGATACCCGTTACTTTAGTGACGGGAGGAAAGCCCCACTCAAGCACCTATTATGGTGCTTCTTTTTTCGCTTTTTTCCTTTCTTAAATTTCACATATAAATATAGTATAATTAAGCTATGAAGAAAGTGAGGTGAACCTAATGCAACAAGCCATTACTATTAAGTGCAAATTAAAGTTACAGTCACCACTTGATGAATCGGCTTTAGCTAAATCCTTAGAGAATTACCGGCAAGCTTGTAATGCAGTTTCTCAGTATATGTTTAACCATAGCTTTGAAATGGCTCAAGCGAAGTTAAACAGGGCGTTGTACCATCAATTGCGAAAAGATTATGGATTAAAAGCGCAAATGGCTCAGTCAGCAATTCGTAATGTCGTTGCTCGTTATCGAACTGTTAAAACACAATTGGCTCAAAAACCTTATCGTTATAACACAGGCAGGCAGGATCAATATGGCAACGATATTTGGGAAAATGAGTCCCGCACTCTAGATTGGCTATGGTATCCGATCAGTTTCAAACGACCTCAATTAGATTTACAACGCAATCGTGATTGGTCACTTAAAGACAATCATGTAATGTCTATCAATACAGTTAATGGTCGTATAAAAGCACCATTTACTTGCCAAGGATTCGATCAATATTTAGACGGTACTTGGCAATTTGGAATGGCTAAGATATTACATGTTGGTAGTAAGTGGTACATGCACATTAGCGCAACCAAAGAACTGCCAGACTACCTAAAAGAACAATCACAACATGTAGTTGGTATTGATCGAGGATTAAGATTCTTGGCAACTGCGTATGATGAGCAAGGGAAAACGTTGTTTTTCCAGGGTCAAGAAGTAATGCGCAAGCGCCGTAAATTTAAACGATTACGCCAACAGCTGCAAAGCAAAGGAACTAAATCAGCCAAGCGCCGATTAAAGAAGATTGGTCAACGAGAGAACCGCTGGATGACTGATGTCAATCATCAGTTGTCAAAGACACTCGTTAACCGTTATGGTGCTGATACTCTCTTTGTTTTGGAAAATCTAGTTAATGTACGATTTGCGACTGAAAAGGTTGCAAAAGCAAAGCGCTATGAACAAGTATCCTGGGCTTTCTATCAGCTAGGCCAATTTTTAACTTATAAGGCTCGTTTAGTCGGGAGCGAAGTAGTTCAAGTTTCAGCTAAATACACGAGCCAACGTTGTCCGAAATGTGGTCGCATCTGGAAAAACAATCGTAACCATCAAGAACATTTGTATGTTTGCGATCGATGCGGGTACAAATCAAATGATGATCGCATTGGCGCCATGAACATTCAACTCCTGGGGACTCAGTATATTAGTGGTAATGAACATCCATCTTTTAGCAAATTAATAACTAATGAGTAAACCTTGTTGGTTAAACGGGTGCTGTCAACCACCCGATGATGTAGCCACAGCAGAAGGAGCACGTTAGTGCGTTACTACTTCTAAGCCGTTAGGCTTGTGAGCTACAAGCCACCGATTTTAATCGGTGGTAGTTGACTGTTATGCGAGGTGTCATTACGGTAGAATCGTTCAAAGAACTTATTGTAGTCAACGTTTTTGCCCTCTGCATAACTGTTACCGACTTTGAGCAGCACGTTTTTGCCATGTTTGTCGGCACTGACGTCAACGAAGATTGTACCATTCTATAAAACGTATTGCTGATATTAATTAATGTTAACTCAAAATCGGTCTTAACTTAAGAAATAAGACTGAAGAATAATTAAAATAAAGCTTAAGAAATTATTCACTTAGTCTCAGTCAGTTTGCATCGACTGAGGCTTGATTAACGATTGCCAGTTCGGATATTAAGCGTTTGCTGACTTAGCAGCCGGCTGATTTTAAATTAATCGTCCGTAAATATGGTATGAGAATTCTAATTTAACGAAATATGTTAGGAAAACCAGGGTATAAAATCATCTTGAGGATTGACCTTGTTCGGTTTTACCCGTAAAATAGCCTTTAGATTTAAAAATAATGATCTTTTACAAAAGGAGTGGAAACTAAGTGGCTAACGTCAATCTTGATGCATTCGACAAGATCCTTGTGCTCGACTTCGGTAGTCAGTACAACCAGCTGATTACGCGCCGGGTTCGTGATTTTGGCATCTATTCCGAATTGCTCTCCCACAAGCTGAGCGCTGAAGAAATCAAAGAGATGCATCCCAAAGGCATCATTTTCTCTGGGGGCCCCAACAGTGTCTATGCAAAGGACGCCTTTAAGGTCGATCCAGAAATCTACAAGCTGGGTATTCCAATTTTAGGGATCTGCTACGGCATGCAACTGATGTCTTATGATCTGGGCGGCAAAGTTGAGCAGGCTGACGATTCTGAATATGGCCGAGCTGATATTGAAGTTATCGATGACGACGCGGTAATGTTCAAGGGCTTGCCAAAGAAGCAATATGTCTGGATGAGCCATGGCGATCGCGTCGTTGAGGCACCAGAAGGCTTTAAGGTCGTTGCTACCAGCAAGAACTGCCCAATCTCAGCCATCGCCAACGACGAAAAGAAGCTTTACGGCATTCAGTTCCATGCCGAGGTCCGCAACAGTCAGTATGGTCTGGATATTCTGAAGAAGTTTGCCTTTGACGTTTGTGGGGCAAAAGCGAACTGGTCAATGGACGACTTTATCGACATGCAGGTTGAAAGCATCCGTAAAGAAGTCGGCGACAAAAAGGTTATCCTGGGCCTTTCCGGCGGGGTTGACTCCAGCGTTACGGCTGTTTTGATCCACAAGGCAATTGGCGACCAGCTGACCTGCATCTTTGTTGATCACGGCTTGCTGCGCAAGAACGAGGCTGATGAGGTAATGAACGCCTTGAGCCGCGATCTGGGTGTTAAAATCGTCAAGGTTGATGCCGCTGATCGTTTCTTGGGCAAGCTGAAGGGCGTTTCTGATCCAGAACAAAAGCGGAAGATCATTGGCAAGGAATTCGTTGAAGTCTTCAATGAAGAAGCCAAGAAGATGAAGGATGCCGAATACCTGGCTCAAGGTACGCTCTACACTGACGTTATCGAATCCGGTACCGACACGGCACAAACGATCAAGTCACACCATAATGTCGGTGGCTTGCCAAAGAAGCTTGGCTTTAAGCTGATCGAACCATTGCGCAGCCTGTTTAAAGACGAAACCCGTGAACTGGGTGAAAAGCTTGGCATTCCTCATGATCTGGTTTGGCGTCAGCCATTCCCAGGTCCTGGTCTGGGGATCCGGGTATTGGGCGAAATTACGCCTGAAAAGCTGGAAATCGTACGCGAAAGTGACGCGATCCTGCGTGAAGAAATCAAGAAGGCCGGTCTGGATGAAGAAATCTGGCAATACTTTACGGTTTTGCCTGGCACTCGTTCCGTCGGCGTGATGGGTGACGGTCGGACCTACGACTACGCGGTTGGGATTCGGGCCGTTACCAGTATTGATGGGATGACGGCTGACTTTGCCAAGATTCCATGGGATGTCTTGCAAAAGATTTCGGTTCGCATCGTAAATGAGGTTGATCACGTTAACCGGATTCTTTACGATGTCACGAGTAAACCGCCTTCGACAATTGAATGGGAATAATTAGTTAATGTAATTTGAATTTGGAATGCCTATATAACAGCATTTTTGGTAACCAATCCAACTCTAAAATAACATAATAGAAAGTAGTTGCTTTCCAATTGCTTTCCAAAAAATTAAGCTCCATAATTCTCTTTTGCTTGAATTATGGAGCTTTTTAATTTGAATACTTTTTAAAAATCTTGATATTCTTCTAAGAAGTTCATGCTAAATGATTCAGAAACTTCTTGAGGCATCTTCTCTAAAACATCCATCAACATTTTAGTATATGGTCTTTGATCTTTAAGATCATCTTCTTTTGAGATCAATGTTGCTAGTGGAATATTCAACGCTGCTGCGATTTTTGCCAAGCTTTGAATACTGATGTTTCTTTTTGGATTGCTTTCAATCATGGAGATAAATTTAACTGATAGGTCAGCTTTTTCAGCAAGTTTTTCTTGAGTCAGACCACTTACTTGACGATAGAATTTTATATTTTTGCATGCGAATTGCTAGTTCGTAATATTTAACAAAAAAAGCCCAACATAGTCAGACTCATAAGTGACAAAAAACAAAAAG